>NZ_MUZW01000008.1:0-27293 GCF_003266085.1 Methanosphaera sp. DEW79
CTTGAATTATTCATAAACCATCACCGTATTCTAGAGTTTATTAGTACTGCAACCATTACATATTATTCTTATATTTTACTGGCTTGGAGATATGTTACCATGAAGTAATTTTCTATTTTATTTGTTTTTTCTATTTTAGAATAATTTTTCCTTTGGTTGGATGTTTAAAAATGTATTTCAGTTATACATGTGATTATGTCTCAGTTATGTCTTGTTTTTTTCATATTTTTCTTTATTTTATGTATGTTTTGTTAGTTTTGTGTTTATTTTATTTTTTGGGAGTATTTTTAGGTCTTATTAGGTAAATTTTATCATGTTTAAAACTTCATGGAATAAATGGTACTTATTGTTATATTCTAGTTTTTCAAGTATTGGTTTATATTGGGGATACAAGAATGAAAATTTTAAAAAATAGGTTTTCTTCAATTTCATTTTTTTATTATTTTTTCATACTTTTTATTGTTTTTTTTATTAAAAAATGGTTGTTTTGTTTCGTTATACATAGCTATAACGAAGTAAAATTCATAAATTTTGAATCTAATTAAAAATACCTTAAATTTTCATATAGTTTTAACTCAAATATCATATACTTGATATATCCCAAGTAATAAAAAAATTTGCATCACGAGATAGATTGCAAGTGTAACTTACTATTTTTACACTTGAAATGTATGATTGAATGGAATGAAAATTTTATTGTGTATAAAAATAACTAAATATTTAAAAAAATCTTAAATTTTTACTTCATTTAAATATTCATTCAAAAACTTGAAAAAAGACAACTTGATATATATAACTTATATGCAAATTCATGTTTTTGTCATTTATATAAAAAAAGTAACTACTAATATTTATATTTTTCGAAAACTATAAATAACCATTCTAAACTATGAAAAAACAATCTCTTCATATACATCAAACATACTAAAAATACACATTTAACAAAAGACAAAATCCACTCCCAAAAAAATATAAAATCCAAAAATCATCAAAAAAAGTAAAAAGAAAAAAAATCATAAACTAACAGTCTGTGAACCTTTATAAGTACCAAGATTTGCAGTCTTAGTAAAACTATTACCATTATACTTAACAGTAATCACACACTTATCAGGATACTTATTCATAGGAGTAGTATCAGTAACCTTAGCATTACCACCACTATCAATAGAAACAGTACCATACTCCACCTTATTAAACTGATAACCATCTCTATAATAAACAGTACTAATTTCTACAACCTTACCAGCACTCTCCTTACCAAAGTACAATGTTGCAACCTCACCAGTATTAGGATTACCATCAGAATAAAAAGTAACACTACTTAAATCAACAGTATCATTCGGTGCTACATTACTAGAATTATCTTTAGTTGAATTAGCAGCTACACCAGGTATAGGTATACCATTATTATCAGAACTAACAATAACAAAGGTAGCAGCAATAATAACTGCACATAAAATCAGAGTAATACAAACAATTAATACATTCTTTTCTTTCATCTTCAAAACCATTAAATTGATTAATTATGAACAAAACTCTTATTCATATATATAATAGTCTATGTTTAAAGTAATATATTTATGATTCTATTATTAGTTACTTTGTGGAAACATATTATCTTTCTCTACTAAATGAGCTTCTTTTGGTGTCCAAATATCATCTAATAAATATTTAACTTCATCATAACTCATAGATCTATATTCTCTAGCCTTTTCTTGAGGAATTTGTTTTCTCTCTAATTTAGCACTATGAAAATCCACACCATATCTTATACATATGTTATGTCTTCGAACATTACGTCTAAATAAACGAACTTCTGCATCAGTCCAATTAGGATTTATCCAGTAATCCTTATTTGTTTGTTTTCGTTTTCTAGGATTATAATTATCAAATGTAGCATCAAGAGGTCTATATCTACAATCAGCTATTTGAACACCCCATTCAAAACATTTTGCTCGTTTTTCTTCCATTTCATTATAATCTAATTCATAATCATAGATCATAAAAACAGATATCTCACTTGGCTTAAATCCAGCATCAATAAGTATATCTAATTGTTTTTTAATAAAGGAAGCATCAGTTAATTCATGATCCCATGCAATTTTAGGATTTTTAAAACCAGCTTCTTTAATCATTTTTGCTAAATGAGGTTTTTTAATTAATAATCTACCATCAAAACCACTTTGAGACTCAATGTAACTTATTTTCCTATTTTTTTTAAGTTCAATTAACTCCTCTAATATATTTTCAATATAGGGGTTAGCAAATAAGTTATTATCATAAAATATTAAACGTTTTTTAATAATCTCATCTTTTATAGATTTCTTACATAACCATTCAGGTTCAATAGTATACACACCACAAAAACCACATTGTCTTATACATCCACGAGTGGTATGTAGTATTTGATAGTTAACATCAACTAAATCATATGCAGGAGTTACTTTTTCAGCACAATCTACAATACCTGTTATAACTCCATCACAATGAGTATATTCTTTACAATGTTCTGGAAGTAGAGAAGCATATATTCCTCCTACAATGATTGGAGTATCCTTGAATTTCCTTTTAAAATGAAGTACAGCATCTTTTACATAACTAGACCAGTATGTGAAAATAGAAGTTACACAAATTAAATCAGGAATAAATTCAATCTCTCCTTTTTGGAAGTTAACATCTAATGTAGTTTGCATAGTGTCTGTATGTTCATATCTGATTAATTTAACTTCAATATCTTTAGTACGAAGATAGCCTGCAATTTTCAAAAGACCAATAGGTAAGAAATTTGAATGGTTTCTACTCTTATTTGGTATTGGAAAATTTGGTTCAACCAATAAAACACGTTTTGTACTTTCATTTATCCAATCATCAAGCAACATTAACTCCTCTTTTTAAAATTAGGTATTATATTATATATTTTTCATGTTATTTAATATTATATATTTTTCAAAGAAATATGAATATGATCTAAAATAATTCTATTTAAATTGGATCATTTTAATAAATTATGATTTATTAATGTACATTTATTAATAGAGTATTTCATCATATTATTCTGTTTTCTAAGAATATATTGATATAGTACTCTTGATTTTATTTAAGTTAATCAGATACAATTAAAATTAAAAACTTTTAAGAAAGATTTATATTAAATTAAGATATAATATTAATTAATTAATAAAAAAAATAATGGAGAGTATATTTAATCTAGAAATTAAGGGATATAAAACGTTTTAAAGGTTATTTGATCTAGAATAGTATTATAAGATCTTCTAATGATCTTATTTGGATCCTACTTTTTTAAAATATTTTATTTTTCAATAGTGTTTTATTTAAAGGGTGTAATTCATGTTATTTTAGATTTTATTAATTAAATAATGTTACTTAGTTACAAAATTAGGGTTGTGATAAGTATATGTCTTTTAATGAAATTAAATCAGACTTAAAAATTTCATATAATTCTGCAAATGAAAATATAATAAATGATTTTTACAATACAGTATTGTCTAAGTCAGTTAAATATGATCGTATATCTGGATATTTTAATTCAACTAGTTTGGCTATAGCTGCATATGGTATGGATAAATTTGTAAAAAATGGTGGACATATGCGTCTTTTATGTAGTGCAGAATTAGATAAAGAGGATTTAGAATCAATCAATACAGCATATGAATTAAAAAATAAGATAAATGATAAATTTAATGAAGATTATGATGAATTAGAAGATGAATTTATAAAAAATCATGTTAAAATGGTAGGATGGCTAGTTGCTAATGGATATTTGGAAATTAAAATAGGTGTAAATAAAAAAAAGAACAAGTTTTTAAAGAATGGAATTTTACACTCAAAAATAGGTATTCTATATGATGAGGAAGATAATTTTCTTTCATTTGATGGTTCAGTTAATGAGACTGCATTTGGATGGAGTAATAATATAGAATCATTCAAAGTTTTCTATAGTTGGAAAAACCCAGAATATATTGAACCAGACATACAAGACTTTGAAGATTTTTGGAATAACAATAATGATTCATTAGAAGTCTTTGAAATACCTGAAGCTACAAAAAATAAATTAATAGAAATTGCACCTAAAAATACGATGGAATTAGAAGAAATTAAACGAATTACTGGAAAGGCAAAACAAAAACCTAAATTAAGAAGTTATCAAACAGAAGCTATTGATAAATGGATTGAAAATAATAAAAAAGGTATTTTATCAATGGCTACTGGAACAGGAAAAACATTCACAGCTTTATCTTGCTTTGATTTATTGATTAAAGAAAAACAAAAATTATTAACAATAATTGTATGTCCTCAGAAACATTTAATAAACCAATGGAAAAGAAGTCTCAGTATATTTTATGAAGATAACATATTAATTGCTAGTGGTGATAATAAACACTGGAAAAAAGAAATAATATCCATGATAAGTAATCTAGAGTCAGATATATATGAGTATGGTGTAATATTAACTACATTCAATACATTTTCTAGTGAAGAGTTTATTGGAAGAATAAAATTATATGAAGATGAAATGTTATTAATGGTTGATGAAGTACATGGTATTGGATCCAATGAATTTAGAAAAGGGCTTCTAAATGAGTATACATATAGATTGGGATTGAGTGCAACTCCTGAAATAGAAGATGACTTTGAAAGGAATGAATTTCTTTATGAGTATTTTAATGGTATAATATATAATTATGATTTAGAAGATGCTATTAAAAATGGATTTTTATGTCATTATAATTATTATCCTATTTTCATTGACTTAAATGATGATGAATTAGAGAAATATTTGTATTATTCTACTAAAATAGCATATTTTTTTAACAAAAAACACTTGTCACAAGATGATGAGAAAAAATTGAATAGTTATCTGATTAATAGGCGTAATATTATTAATAATGCAAAAGAGAAAATGGAATATTTGAAAAAATTTCTTATAGAACATAAGGATATTTCTGACTTAATAATTTATTGTACTGGAAAACAGTTACCTAAGATTCAGGAAATGCTTAATAATATGAATATTTCTAATAAAAAATTTACAGGTGAAGAATCAACATCACAGAGGGATAAGATATTAAAACTTTTTTCTAAGAAATATTTCCAAGTTTTAGTTGCAATTAAATGTTTGGATGAAGGGGTGGATGTACCTTCAACTCAATCAGCAATTCTAATGGCAAGTACATTAAATACACGTCAGCATATACAAAGAAGAGGAAGAATTTTAAGAAAAGATAAAAATAAAACTATGGCTAATATTTATGATTTGATTATTTTTCCTAATTTAAAAAATCAATCAGAATCTGTTAAAAGTATTTTTCTAAATGAAAAAGTTCGTTATGATGAATATGTCAGATTAGCTGAAAATTATCCAGAATGTAGTAAAAAGTTTATTGATAAATGGGAAGAGATAATATGAGTAATTTAAGAATGGAAATTATTGATTATATTGAAGAATCAGATATGGATGATAAAATGAAACGTTTTTTTACTGATGCAGTTATTTATGAATGGGAACATCCGGATAAACCTCATTTTAGAAATGAATACAAGGATTTGATAGAAAAATTAGTGGGGGAAGAATAAAGTGTATTTAAATTATATAGAAATTACAAATTATAGGCCATATTATGGAAAACAAAGAATTAATTTTGATTTCAATGATAAAGAAAATATAACTGTAATTTTAGCAGATAATGGCAGTGGGAAAACTTCTTTTGTCAATGCTTTAACATGGTGTTTATATGGGGAAGAACTTCATGATGTAAAGGATAAAACAGAACCATTATATAATCTTCAAGTAGCAAAAGAAAAAGAAGAATATGAAGAAATTCCTGAAATTTCTGTTCAAGTCATAATGAATTTTTTTTATATGGAAAAAGGTATTAAAAAAGAATTTAATATTTCCCGTGAATTAAAATTTGAAAAATGGGGTGATAATTGGAACATACCATTAAATGATTATTTAATAGTTACTGAAACTGATAAAGATATATTAGAGGATGAATTAGCTCAATATAGGATAAATAATGTGTTACCAAAGGATATGTTTCATTATTTCTTTTTTAATGGTGCTACACTTTCAAATTATTTTGATAATAATGCTGATTTTAACTTAAAAAATTCAGTAGAAGAAATATCTCAAATTAGTTTAATTGATAAGGTTTGTGATCATTTAGTTAAAACTTCAGATGATTTAAATAAGAACTTTAATAAAAAACAAAAAAATTCGGGTACTATAAATTATTATAATAAAATTAATAAAAATAATCAAGAAATACATAATCTAAATACTAAAAAAAAGGACTTATCTAATTCAATGAAAGATGCTCATATCAATATTATCAGATATGAGGATAAATTATCTGCTATTGATTCTGAAAAAGTAAATGACCTAATAAATGCAAGAGATAAATATTCTAAACAAAAAAATGATTTGACTGATAAAATACAGTATAATACAGAAAGATATGAAAAAAAAGTTTTAGAATTATATCCAATAGTAAAATTATCTGATATGTTATTTGAAGCTTATGATATAGTTGATAAGGCAAAAGAAAAGAAATCAGCTCCTCCTAATATTGAAAAACCATTATTACAAGATATTTTAAATGATGATATGTGTATTTGTGGAGTAAAATTAAGTGAAAATCCAGAATGTCTTAAAGAAATTAAAAGAAGATTAGAAAATATTAGTGATTTGACAACAGGTCAATTTTATGATGAATATTTTCATATCAGAGAGCTTTTGAAAAAAATGTATGAAATACCTAAAATAAATGAATTAAAAAAAGATATAGATGATGATGAAAAAAACTTAGAGGAATGTAATATTAAGTTAAAGGGCATCTCAGATAAGCTTTCAAAAATTGATGAAAATAGTGTTAACCTGTATGAAAAAGAATTAAAAGAAAATAAAAAAAGATATGCTAATTATGAAAGAGAAAAGGAATATATAATCAAAAAAATAGAGCAACTTAAAAAAGAAAATGAAACTTTTGAAAAAAAACAAAGTCAAAAAGAAGAAATGGAAGGGGAATTGAAAGAACTTTCTGATAAACTTGATTTTTGTAACGAAGCTATTAAAATAGGTATTTCTTTAAATAAAAAAATTAAAAATCACATACGTGAGAAAATTAATAAAAATACAAAAGATCAATTTACAAATATTGCATGGGATTATAATAAATATAATGATGTAATTGTTAATGAAGATTATGAAATTGAGATAACTAAAAGCTCTGGAAATATAATTAAACCTGATGACTTGTCAGATGGAGAAGAACATTTATTGGCTTTATCATTCATAATGGCACTTCATAGTTTAAGTGGATTTGAAGTACCATTAATTATTGATGCAGCTCTTGAAAGTTTAGATAAAACAAAACGTATAGAATTCATAAAGGGTTTACATAAATACACATATAATAAACAAATAGTATTTTTATTTACTGATAGTCAGTATACTAAAGATGTTAGAAGGAATATGTTAGAACATGTAGCTGAAGAATATGGTTTGTTTCCTTCAGAAAATAAAACGGAGATACGGAAATATGATAAACAATAGTAGAAATTCAGATCCACGTTTACATCGTGATAAAAACGATCGTAAGATATATGAAAACTTATTAGAAAGATCAGGTCCTTTTAAATCTAATAAAAAATTTTCAAAAGATATTTTTACATATGCATTAGCTTATGGATATTCAAAGGATGAGAATATTAAATCATCTATGTTAGATGATGCTTTTGT
Organism: Methanosphaera sp. DEW79; assembly: GCF_003266085.1. Taxonomy (NCBI): domain Archaea; kingdom Methanobacteriati; phylum Methanobacteriota; class Methanobacteria; order Methanobacteriales; family Methanobacteriaceae; genus Methanosphaera; species Methanosphaera sp. DEW79. Next base: position 7,763 of record NZ_MUZW01000008.1, read on the forward strand.
TAATAGAAATAACTTTGGTAAGGATTTGGAAATATTGATTAATGCGTTGGCCGTTGTTAAATCAAATAAAGGAGTTCATATTTTATCAGAAGATTCTACAGATATTTATAAATATGCTGAATATTATGCAGATGTTGGTTTATCACGTTTAAAAGCAAACTATGAAGGACATGAAGATGAATTTATTGAAAGATTACGCTTGAAAATTAATAAACAAAATAAAAATAATAAAATTATTAATAAACTTGATGAATTAAAATTAAATCTTTAGATGTCTTTCTATTTTCTTTTTTTTTTAATTTCTTATTTAAAACTTTAAAATCAAAAAAAAGGATTGTGATTTTCATGGTTAAAAACATAAAAGAAAAAAACAATATGTTTATAGTATACAAGGAAGTAGATGGTGAAGAACATATTTTTGCTTCGTGTAATACATTTGTGGAAGCATTGAAAACTCGTGAACAATTAGAGCAAGAAAAGTGGCCTATTCCTACAAATAATAATACTGATGTTTCGAATGATAATGATAATATTTCTGTAAATGATAATTTAGATGATGATTTTAATTGTGAATATTTAGACTTAGCATTTACTGTAACTAAATCATCATGTGCTATGATATCCATATCAAGAAAGCAAGCAGAAGCTTTTTTCCCAATTAGTCCTTATGAGGAAATTTGTGATATTTTTGTTGATAATATTCATGCAAAAGCAAAACTTAATACTGTAACTCGATTTAGATTAACTAATCAGTCTTCTGAATTGATAAATTATCTAAAGAAATTATATGAAATTAAACCAAAAAAAGAAGCTAAAGTACGCTTAATTCTAAATAAAGAAGAACAATCTACTTCAAATATTACTGTGGATTCACAAGATGTATCTTCTAAAATAAGGAAATTGGAACTTGAAAATAAACAATATGCTAATAAGATTAAGGAATATGAAAATCAAATTGATAAATTAAATCAAAAGATTAATGATATTAAGAAAATTATTTTATAGTTTTCTTATTATGATTTTCATTGTCTTCAAATAGAAGTTCTAAATAGAGTATTTGGTCAATTATATGGAGAAATGCTTCTTCAATTTGATTTATAGGATCATTACTTGTTATGGTTCTATCTTCAAATATAAGCCATTTTTCTTTAATGTATCCATCAATTGTATTTAATTCGTCATTTATTTCTGGAGGTATGTTTATATTATTTCCAATTTTTATTTTTATTATTTTTTCTTCAGAATTAACTTCTACTGTTGAATGATTTCTACATAATCTATAATATATTTCTTTAAATTCGTTTTTATATCTCATTTTTTCTAAGATCCTTGTTTATGATTTTATATTATCAAAGTGTTTTTTTAGTTATTTTATAGCTATATGTTGATTGTTTAATATGTAGTTCTCATGGTTTATTTTTATATTGTGGCGTTTTCTTTCTATTTCTATTTCTTCTTTATAATAAATTATTAATATTCTTATCTTCATATATTAAATTATATCAAATTGTTTTAATAAAAATAAAATTTAATTTATTATTTATAGAAATATAATTATAATTAAAATCTTTGTATTTAGTTTAATTTTATTTTAAAATTTGCTAATAGTTTAAATTTAATTATATGTCTTGTTAATAATATCGGGGATTTTTTTAGTTATTTTAATAGTTTGATGAGAGTTTTCATCTGATTAAATTTTAGATTTTGTTGGATGGAATGGAAATATTTAAAAAAATATATAATCAAAGAATAATGATTTTTTATGATAACAAGAAATAAAGCTCTATTTTTTGTTTTCACATTAGTATTACTTTTAACAGTAAGTATTGGTGCAATTTCTGCAAGTGATGTTGGAAATGATACTGATTTATCTGTTAGTGGTAGTGATAATATTAATCTTTGTGATGCATCGTATGATACAACATCATATGATAATAAAGTAGTAAGTGATAATAAAAAATCAGTTACTAAAAGTGTGTCTAAAGATGTAATATCTGATAAAAAGATTGATACTACAAAAAATAGTAATATTAACACTAAACAAGAAGTAGTTAAAAAGGATATTAAAACTAGTAATAGTTTAAAACGTGAAGATAAAGCTTCATTCACTGATTTGAATACTCAAATTACATCATCTGATAATATAACTTTAAATAATGATTATGTAAGAGGTTCAGGTGAAGATGCTATAACAATTAATAAAACAATTATAATCAATGGTAATGGTCATACTTTTGATGCTAATCAAATGGATGGTACTTTTATTATTGGTTCAAATGCAGATGTAACTATTAGTAATGCAAAATTCACTAATTATAAAGCTGTAGGTAGTTCTACTACTAAAGCATCTGTTTATGTTGATGGAGGAAAATTAACATTAATCAATGTGACATTTGAAAATAATAATGGTTCATTTGGTTCTGTGTTACATGCATATGATGGTGTGACTAAAATTTATAATTCAACATTTAAAGGTCTTAACTATGGAAGTCAAGGTGCTATTCAACACTCTTATGGTACTTTAATAGTTGATGGTTCTGTGTTTAATGGTACAACATCAAATAATGGTGCTATTCAAATTAGGTATGGTAGTGCTATAGCAAATGTAACAAACACAACATTTGTTAATAACATGGCAAATAATTATGGTGGAGCTATAAATAATAAAGGAGATCTCTTTGTAGATAACTGTATCTTTGATAGTAATAGGGCAGGAACCAATGGTGGAGCCATAGCTCTTAGAGGTAGTAAAACTATTACAATTCAAAATTCTGTATTTAAATCTAACAAAGTAGAAGGTACAGCATCATCTAAAAGAGGAGGAGCTATCTGTGCAAATAATGGTTTTTTAATATTAAAAAACAATACAATGACAAATAATTATGCAGTTAATGGTTCCAATATCTTTGTATGGTATTCTAATACAGTTTACACCACATACATAAAATTTGATAAAGCAACAGCAGTTGAAGATGAAGTATTTAATGTAATTGCAAGAGTTACTGATGATATGGGAAATTCAATATCAAATCTTGATGTGAACTTCACAATCAATGGTAAAAACTACACAGCACCTCTAATTGAGGGTGTTGCTAATATAAGTATTAGTGATGCATTAGAGCCAGGTAATTATACAATTACTGGAAGCTATGCAGGAGCAGTAATAGAAAATATTACAGTAACAGAAGGTAATCTTGAAGTAGTAGCTGCTGATGTATTTAAATATAAAATGTTACAAGAAAAAATTGACACTGATACAACAGGAATTATAACACTTGAAAAAGATGTTAAAAGAGGAAGTATTGAAGATAAGGTAGTTGTAAATAAAACAATTACTATAGATGGTAATGGACTATTTGTTAATGCAAATAAAGGAAGAATCTTTGACATAACAAATGGTGCAACATTAACATTAAAAAATATGATAATATTCAAAACTATCTCTGGTGAAGGAGCAATAGCAAATATCACAGGTTCTTCACACTTAGTACTAAATAATGTGACTATAATTAACAACACAGGAGTAAGTACAAATAATAAACAGTCATCATTAATATATGTAGACCCAACAAGTACTCTTAATATAAATAACTCCATTATTGAAAATAACACTGGTGCAATAATAGGATTACAAGGTACTGGTGTAATTAACAATACAAAAGTATATAATATTACAGCAATGGGTGAAAATGATCAAGGATTTATAAATAATGAAGCTACAAAAACAAATTCCTTAACAATAGTAAATTCCATATTTGATAAAAATACTGGAAGACTTGGTGGAATTTATGGAGCAAGACAAAATGGTCAATTAATTATAAAAAATACCACATTTACAAACAACCTCTTAACAAGAGGTAGTGGAACTGTATATGCTGGTGGTACTACAGACATATCTAACTCCTCATTTATAAACAATGCAGCAAATGGTTATAGTAGTAGTGGAACAGCAATATATAATAAGGGTGCATTAGTAGTAAATAATAGTGTATTTATAAATAACACTCTACCAACTGGTAAAAAAGGTTCTATTATATATAATGACTATGGTGGAGATTGTAGTATAACATATTCCATACTCATTCCAGCAGGGGAAGGTTCAGCACTATATAATAACTATGAAACAATACCAACTGCAAACTATAATTGGTGGGGAACAAATACTAATCCTAAAAAATACTTAGATCATGGAAGTGATTATGATTATGATTTAGAGGAAGAAACAGAATATTCTGACTTTAAAGTAGATTACTGGGTAGTATTAGATACAAAACTCACACCATCAAGTGATATTCCATATGGTAGTACAGTTACAATAACATCAACATTAAACACATACACTGATAATAATGGTGTTATTAAAAACTTAGATTCAAAACTACCTGATGGAGTAGTAGTAGATTACACTTCAAATAAGGGTGTATTTGATAAAACACAAACAACAATAGTTGATGGTACAACAACAAATGAATACACAGTTACATCACCAAGTGCACAAATAAACATAACACAAGCAACACAAACTAATACATTTAACATCAATGCTATAATGCCAACACCACAAAAATATGTAATAACAGAATCTAACTTCTATGATTACTTCAACAACGATGGTACAATAAAACTAGATAAAGTAGTATATGGTTCACAACTAGAATTCTCTGGAACATTAACAAACAAACATATGATAATAAACCTACCATTAAATCTAACAAGTCATACAACACAAGCAGTATTTACAAATGCACATATAACAATACTTGCTGATGGAGAAGATACTAACATTACAAATCTCATAATAAACAATGATAACTATGAAGAAAATGTAATATTATTAAACACAACAAGAAACATAAACATTAAAAACAACACAATCACAGCAAAATCCACAGATAAAATACATACAATTGAATTAATAGATACAAACAAAACAAACATAGAAAACAATACAATAACAACAAATGGTCCATCAAATGTTATTAAATATGATGAATTCTATATGGGATATCCAGATACATCATCTATTAAACTATACAATTCAAATAATAACATAATTGTAAACAACAACATTAAAACCAAAGCAACATCCACTGATGGTAAAACATTCAATACAATTACAGGTGTTGAAGTATATGGTAATGTAATGAACTTTGATGAAGATATCACATCAAATAACAATCAAATAATAAATAACAACATAACAACAGAAGGAATGTCTGAAGTATATGGAGTATTTGTATCATCTAAAGTAAATAACAATACAATATCATACAATAATATAACAGGTAGTGCAGATAGATACACTGCAGGTATACAACTTGTAGGACCAGCAACATTAAATACCATATCATACAACAAAGTTAATGCAACAGCAAAGAATATAACATATGGTATCATTGTTACAACCAATGATATGGGTAAAGTAGAAGAAAATAACATAACAAACAACGATGTTCTAACAAAATCAAGTACATCTTATGCAATAGAATTATATGGTGCAAATAAAAACAATGTTAAATATAATAATTTAATAAATAATCAAGATGCACCAGACTATGCAATGGGTATTGGATTATATCAATCAAAAGAAAACAACATAACAGACAACAACATAAATCTCGTAGGATATGAAGTGGAAAAACCAGTATTGGGAGATCAAATAACACCAGAAAATGTTGGTATTAAATTAATGCAAAACTCAAACACAAACATAATCAAAAACAATGACATAACAAGTATATCTACAAATGTAAATAACTATGCTATAAACATCACAAAAAGCTCATCAAACACAGTAACACTAAACACACTAACAGCAACAACACGCCTTGGAGACTTAGCAGTAACAACAGATTCACAAAATACAATAGAAAATAACAAACCAGAAGTTATAATAACAAATGATAACTATGGTGATTATTTTGATGAAGATGGAAATATTAAAAACTTAAACAGTGGAATGACAATATATCTTTCAGGTGAATTTAAAAATAAGAACTTCATAATAGATAGAAAACTTAACATACTCTCATACACAACACAAGCAGTACTATACAATTCAACATTTGTATTTGTTGATGGTGCATCAGATAGTAGTCTTGAAAATGTTATAATAAACAACAATGACTATGATACATATGTAATTTCAATAAATGGTGCAAACAACATAACACTAAAAAACAACACAATAACACAAGAAAACACTGAAGGAGCAACACATGGAATACAACTTGAAAACTCAAAATACAACACAATACACAACAACACAATAAATATTAAGGGACTATCCTATGTAATACAATATGTAAACTATGTTGGTCATTCCAATACAACAGCAATACAAGGATATAATTCATGTCATAATACAATAACAGAAAATAAAATAAATGTAGTAGCAACTGGTCTTGGAGATGCATCTTCAATTACAGATACAATTATTGGTATTGAATTTATTGGAAATAGTATGGATTACTCTAATATAATAGAAGCTAAAAATAATACTATTGCTAGAAACACAATAACACTAGATGGACAAAGCTATGCATATGCAATTAAAGTAGCAGATAAGGCAGATAATACTAATATAACCTACAATGATATAAAATCTCATGCAAAAGGTAGTGCATATGGTGTTGACTTTGAAGGACCAGCACAATCAAGTTACATAACAAATAACAGAATAAACACAACAGCACAAGACTTCACATATGGTATATTAATACAATCCATAATGGGAAAAGTAAACATACTTACAATAGATTCTAACATAATAAACTGTACATCAAGCACAGGATATGCAATAGAATTATACAATGTAGGAAAACCAAAGATAATAAACAACAACCTAACAGTAACAGGTAACTTCTCAATGGGTATAGGAGCACGTAAAATAACAGATGGTTCAATATTAAACAACAACATAACAACAACTGGTAACTCTAGTGGAAGAAATGCATCATCAGTCGATGAAATAACACCAGAAAATGTTGGTATTAAATTAACATTTAAATCAGAGGATAATACAATACAAAACAACCATATAATAACAAGTGATGTGGCAGAAGGTATTAATGTATATACAATAATAGCTAATGATTCAACATCAAACATAATCACACATAACACATTATATTCCACAAATCTAGTTGGTAGTAAATCAGTAAATGCATCAAACAACACAGTACGTGAAAACCTACCAGCAACACCATCAAATATAACAATTGCTCTAACAACACCAATATCAGTAGAAGTAGGAGATACTGAAAATATAACAGTAAGATTCTATGATGAAGATGGTAATCTTGTAACATATGGTAAAGTAACATTTAAGTATGGTGATAAAGAAGAAACTATAGATGTAGTAAATGGAATGGCAACACTAGCATATGTGGGTGTTGCTCCAGGAATCCAAGTATTAGATATAAAATATATTGGTAACTCTGACTACAATGAAAAAACAGAACAAGTATCAATAAAAGTATATTCCCCATCCACATACACTGGAATTGTATATGTATCAACAAATGGTGATGATAGTAATGATGGATCTGTTGATAGTCCAAAACTCACAATTAAAAAAGCAGTAGCACAAGCACTAAAAGAAGGTGGAAGTCATCAAATCATAGTATTAGATGGAAGATACTATGTGAATGATGTAATAATTAACTCCTACCTAAATATTACAGGACAAGGCAATGTAATCTTTGATGGAAGAGGTCTTGGACGTATATTTAACATAACAAATGGTGATGTAATAATTAAAAACATTATCTTCACAAATGGTAAATCAACAACAGGTGGAGCAATATACAACATAGCAAATCTAACACTAATAAATGATACATTCATAGATAACACAGCAAATACTGGTGGAGCAATAACCACTTCATCAATAACAATAATTAATTCCACATTCAAAAACAATCAAGCAACAAGTGGAAATGGTGGAGCAATTAATGCTCTATACAACTCAACACGTGTAGTAAATATTACAGGTAGTGTATTTGAAAATAATATAGCTTCAAGTAATGGTGGAGTATACTATGAAAGTACAGGTAATATGATTAATATTACAGACTCAGTATTTAGAAATAATACTGGAGTAAGTGGTGGAGCACTATACTTATCTACAAATTCAACTATTAAAAATACTACATTCACTGATAACAATTCAACATACTCCTCATACTCTTCATATGGTGGAGGAGCAATCTATGTAACAAGTAAAAAACTTATAGTAATTGACTCTGTATTTACAAATAACTATGCTAAAAATTATGGAGCAGCAATACTTGCAAATTCACCACTTGAATTATTAAACACTACCATATCAAATAATATTGATAAATCAGATGGAATAATCTATGCTAGAAATAATCTAACAATCATAAACTCAACAATAGCAAATAACACAGCAAATGGTGGAGTAATATATATCAGCGGATATTCAGCAGTATTTAACATGACAAACACCAACATTTATAATAACTCTGGAAAAGGTGGAGTAGCAATCTACATATCATCTCTTAAAAACTTCACAATAGACAATTCAACATTTACAAATAACATAGCAAATAACTCACAAAGAATAGTCTACATATCATCATCCAGTACAATAGGAGTTATAAATAATTCCTTATTCAAAAACAACATTGGTAACTACACAGTATATGGTAACAATAAAATAAATATAACAAACACAGTATTTGAAAGTAACTCTGTTAATGGAAAACTATTATACAACATAAATGCAGCAAATAACACCTACACAAACAACTCACTACCTGTTACACTCACACAAACAATAACAACCAACAAAACAAAAGTAAATATAACAGTAAAACTCAGCACTGATAAAGTATACAATACAACAGTAAATAGGGGAACAATTACAATAACTGATAATGGCCGTGAAATTACAAAAATAGATGTAAATGATAGTGATATAAATTACATATACACAACCATAGCAGGAGAACATAACATTGAAGTAACATACACAGATGCATCAAATGACTTTAGCACAAAATCCATGAATAAAACCATTACAATAGATAAAATAAGCACAACAATAACATTAAATCCTATAAATCCAATTAAAGTATTGGAAAACATTACAATAAATGCAACACTTACAGATGATGAAGGTAATGGAATTAGTAATGAAAATATTATACTAAAAATCAATGGAAAAACAATAACAACACTACAAACAGATGAAAATGGTAATGTACTATACAACTACACAATCAAAAACATGGGATTACACAACATAAATCTAATATATCAAGGAAGCGATGTTTACATGGCAACAAATACAAGTACAGTAGTATATGCAGATAGTCTTAAAACATCAATTATCCTAGAAAAAATCACAACAAAATACAATGATACAACAACAATCACAGTTGGAGTTGTTGATGAACTTGGAAATAATGTAACCACAGGACGTGTAATACTTAAAATCAATGGTAAAACACTAAAAGATGCTGATGGAAACATAATATATGCTGATGTAGTAAATGGAAGTGCAAAATTCACAACAACACTTAATATGAAACCAAAAATATACACTGTAACAGCAATATATGGTGGACGTAACTACTATGAATCATCCATAAATAACACAACACTTTTAATTACAAAACGTGATGCAACAGTATCATTTGAAGACATACCACAAGCAATGGCAGGAAAAGAAGTAATAATAAAAGTAAAAGTAGTTGATGATGATGTGGATACCTTAGTAAACACAGGACGTGTAATACTTAAAATCAATGGTAAAACATTAAAAGACACAACTGGAAACATAATATTTACAGATGTAGTAAATGGAATTGCAACAGTTAAATACACCATACCAAGTAATTTCAAAGCAAAATCATACACTTTAACAGCAGTATTCTCTGATAACTATTATAACAGAGTAGATGTAACTTCTAAATTTGATGTTATAACACAAACAAAATCATTAAGTACACTTCGAATTGATACAAGTATAATAACTGATGCAAAACCTATTCAATCAAATAATTCAAAAACAACAATACAAAACAATTACATACTACCAAAAGCTGTGAAAGTATAGGTGAAAATATTCACCTACTTTTTTTCTTTTTTATGAAAACTAGTTTTTATTTAAGTCAATAATTTCATCTAATTTATCTTCAGATATAGCTAGAATACTACTTATATCCTCTTTCTCATAGACATTACTTTCTAAGTTTTTAGATATCTCTAGTGTGTTAATAACAGTATCTATACATGCATTTGTAACATTTTCTTCCATTTGTTTATAATCAGTATTTTCATCTACTGACATTTTCTTTAGATGATTAATTGAATTTTCATATACTTTTATTAGAGAGGATACATTATATTTTTCAAGAATTTCATATATTTTTTCTACATTGAATTTTTCCAAGATTTCTATATATAATTTAAGTATGTAAATTACTTGATCTTTGGTGTAGTGTTCTATTTTATTTTTATTTTCATATAATCCAATACCAGTTTCTATTTTATAATTTAGTTGAAAATCATTAGTAGAGTTATCTGTACTAGTTTCTATTGGTTTTTCTGATTCTTTTTCTATTTTCTTCTCAATTTTAGTTTTTTGATGATTTAATAATAGTTCTTCAAAGATGTTATAGTGTAGTAATGTGATTTGTGTCATGTTTTTTTGTGTTTTAATATTTATTATTTTAAAACAGTTTATTATTCCTAATGTGAATATTTTCATATCTTGATATACACATGCTAGGTTTTCTTTAGGTATTTCTTGAAATTCCTTTGAATAAATCAAATAACGAGTATTTTTTAGGGGCTTTGTTAAGGCATCTGTTAGATATATTTCTGTTGGTTGGTATAATTTCTGATGTATTTTATAGTTATTAATTACATCCTTATTTAGATTCACATCATAAATAAATTTTTTATAATATCCTCTATTTAAATTATCTTTTAATTCTTTCTGCTGATTTTTCTCAAGTTGAGTATAATCTATCATTTGTGTTATTTCAAATAATTCCTTCTCAGCAGTAAAGATTTCCTTTGCATTTATAGTTTTATTATCTGTATTTTGCATATTATAACCACTCTAAAAAAAATGTTCACTACAATTTAATTATGTTCTTTATTATAGTTAATTACTTAACTTTTGATATTATTTTAGATTTTTGAATGTATAAAATCAATAGGTTTTTTAATAGTTAACTGCCTATAAATAGATAATATAAGTTAATAATTCCTGATTTGTTATATAATAGTGGGTAAGTAACTATAATTCAAAATTGTTGTTTTAATTATTAAATTTTATTTCAATTTTTCTTTTTATAAAGATATTTCTTCTATGAAAATCCATTTTAAATTAATTAATTTCCTTAGAATTCTAAATACTTCTTTTATTTATAATTTAATTAGATAAATGTCATGTTTTAGTCTTATTTTATCGATTTATTTCGAATTAATTTTTTTAGATTAATCTAAAAATAGGAAAATATATATTTAAATTAAAATATAAATATTTTTGTTAGTTTATTTTAATTAGATGACTAATATATAATTTAATAAAAAGGTGATAAATATGGCAGGTAATCCATATAAAATTAATGATAATTGTGTAGCATGTGGTTTATGCGTTAACGCATGTCCTATCGATGCAATAGCTGAAGGAAACCCATATGTAATAGATGAAGAAAAATGTGTAGGATGCGGAGTTTGTGCTGAAGCATGTCCTACACAAGCAATTGAAGAAGTAGCTTAGATGCTATTTTCTCAATTCTTTTCTTTTTAAAAAAAACTACTATTTTTATAAACAAACAATTATAACTAATTATTTCTATAAACAAACTAAACTCATTCTAAAAAAACTATTTTTCAAAAATATATTCATATAAATAAAAAAAATAAAAAAAGGGAAATCTTCATATACTTATTCTTTATTCCAGTTTAGTGCTCCATAAATAACACAAATAAGTGTGATAATTATACATGAAAGATAAGCCCCAAGTATTGAAGCATCTGAAAGACCTAAAATAGTAATCATTCTTAAGCACCTTCCTCAGCCTTAAACATTTTCTCAATAGCAATTTCTTCCTCTTTACTATTTTTAGTAAGAAGAGATACTCCTATTGTGAATATAAATGCTATTGGTAGGGCAATAACCATAGGATCCACGTAAGGCCATGGCATACCACTAAATAATACTGCTTTTCCTGTTAGGAATTTACAAATACCAAGACCTGCTGCAACCTTTTTATAAGTGAATAGTAGGCAGAATAAACTACTTACAGTTCCACTAACAATACCTGCAATAGCTCCAAGTTTGGTTGTACGTTTCCAGAAAAGAGCACATAAATACACTGGTAAAAATGCAACAGCACAGATTCCAAAGAAAATACTAGTACCAGTAGCAACAATATTTCCAGGTAAAATATATGCTAGTACAACAGCAATAATAATGGCAATTAATATTCCTATACGCGTAATTCTAAGACTACTTCTATTTTTAATTGCACAATACACATCATGAGCAATGGATGAACCTTGAACATGGAATTGTGTACTTATTGTACTCATAGCTGCAGAAAGTAGGGTTAACAAGAATATGTATGTAAACCATTTAGGCATTGCACTGTTAATAAATGTTGGAATAATCTTATCTACATTTCCACCAGCAGCTTGAATTGCAATTTGTCCTGTTGTTTGATAGAAGTAAACATTTGAAAGAGCACCTACAACATATGCAGTGAATGTTGTTACAAATATGAATATTCCACCTACAAGAACTGCTCTGTTTAATTCCTTATTACTTTTAACTGTCATGAAACGAACAGCAAGTTGAGGTTGAGCTATAGCTCCAATACCCACACCTAATATTATTGATGAAACTAAGTTCCACCAGAATGGGCTTCCTGTTGTAGGAAAAGTCGTCCAACCAGTTGCACCAGTTACTTTTGCACTTTCTGGGAAAAGTGGTGCCATACTACTTAATAATTCATGTGCATGGGTAACTCCTCCAAGCATTGAATAAATACTTATAAGTAATATAAGCATTCCTAAAAACATTATTGTACCTTGTAAGGCATCTGTATACATTACTCCTTTTATTCCACCAAAGATTACATAGAATCCAATGATAATTGCTAATATAAGGATAGCTAAGTTAAAATCAATATTAATAGTAGTTTCTACAAATCTAGCAGCTCCAATTAACACACTGGCTGCATAGATTGGCATTGTTAGAAATATTAGAAGACCACTAAAATATTGGATAAATTTACTGTTAAATCTCTTGGAAAGAAATTCTGGAAAAGTTAAAGCATTTAAGTACTGTCCCATTTTACGAGTAGGTTTACCAAATATTACAAATGCAATAAATATACCTACTGCTATATTTAAAAATACTAACCATAATATACCTAGACCATTAGTTCCAGCAAGTCCACCAAAACCAACAATAGCTGCAGTACTAATGAATGTAGCACCATAACTTAAGGCCATAATATAAGAATTAGATTGACGTCCAGCAACAAGATAATCTTCACTATTACTTGTATGTTTCCATGCGATATATCCTACCAGAATCATTAAAGCAACATATACTATGATAAGTATTGCTAATAAATAATCCATTATATCTCCTTTTATTTTAATTTTATAATAATATATTTATATTTAATTGCTATTATTTCTTTTTAAAATAATGAATTATTATTCTTTTACTCAGTGATTAATTTAAAATAAATAGATTATAATGATTTTATTTAAAATAATTTACATAAAAAAAAGTATTGGAAAAATACTTACTTATTTTTCCTATAACTTGAAGGTAGAGCTCCCATCTCTTTTTTAAAAGCTTTTGAAAACTTACTACTACTTTTATATCCTACCATGTTTGCAATTTTAGCTATTGGATAATCTGTGTTTTTAATTAATTCTTTTGCTCTGTGGAATTTATATTCCCTATACCATGTATATAATGGTTTACCATACATATCTCTAAAACAATTTTTTAGTGTTGTTAGGTTAATTCCATATGTTACAGACAACACATCAAGTGATACATAACTTGCAATATCACGGGAGAGAGCATTTTTAATCTTTCTAACAACTCTTATTTGTGCATCAGAGTATGTTGGTGATTCAATTCTATTTTTTTCTATTTTTGAAATGTATGTTAATCCAATTAATTCTAAGGTCTTTAATTGAACATACATATGTTTTGGTAGTTTGTTGTTATCTTTGAAGTGGATAATTTGTTGTAGTACTTCTTTTATATCTTCACTACTTTCAAAGGTGATGTTGTTTGTATGATATATAAAGTCATATATTGTTTTAATTATCCTACTATACTCAGACATATAATTATCTTTATTATATTTTAGGAATTCTTTTTTATTAATTATTATATGTATAAGTTTAGAATCTGTTATATGATTAAATATGGTTCTTTTATCTCTATTTAGGTAGATGTGTGTGTCTCCTTCTTTCATAAACATAAATTTATCATTATCTGCAGGTATTTGGCACTGTCCTTCAACTAAATAGTTTATTAATAAGAATTCTTCCTCTCTACTAAATCTAAATATGATGTCATCCTGTGTATATCTTTCAATAATTCTAACATCATTTTCAGCAAGATATAATCCAGGTAACACAGTATAACATTTAAAATCTAAGGAGATTATGTTTTGCTTTTTCAAAGAGATCTTCACTGAATTGTCTGTTCTTGTTATTGTTGTATAAGGTATATAATTTTCACTTATGGAAATGCCTTTTACTAGGCTTTTATCTGTACTCATTATAATCTCTCATCTTAATTTTTTTATATTATAATATTATGTATTTGGTATTATTAAAAATATTGATTTTTTTATTAAATTTTCAAAAATTAGTAATATTTCTATAATTTAAAATATTGATAAATTCAATTAAAAAAAAGTATGTAGGGTTATATTTTTTTCCATAAAAAATATAAAAAAAAGAGAAGGATAATGATAGTTTTATTTTTTTATCTCAACGTATTTCCCTTTTATAAAAATAGAAACTTAGGAAGAATGTTTTTAGGTTTGAGAATAGAGTTTCTATTTTTTGTTGTTAGGATAATTATTGCAATCATTACTTTATATTTATTTAATATAAACGTCTTCTTTAATTTTAATGAAATAACTATTTATTTTATTTAGATGAAACATGTTTATAACATATTAATTTTAACTAATTCTTTTTTGTTATTATTTACTTCTAGAATAATAACTACGAGGTTTAACAAAAATTTCTTTTTGTTATTAATAGGTTGTTTTTAATAGTATATAAATTATACCCTATTTATCATTATTAAACATTATAATTATTAAATAAAAATAAACAAGTATAATATTGAAATATTAGTTAATAATCTTCTAATATTAATATAACATATTATTAAATTATTTTAAATTAAATAAATGAATTTAATAACTATATTTTAAAATTAAATCAGTATAAAATTATAATGATTTATAATGATATATTGACAATTTCCAAAAAAAATATTAATCATATTTTTCTTGTATTGTTCTTGTTTATCTTATTGATAATAGCCTCATGCATACGTCTTATAAATTCACCTCTATCCTCATACTTTAAAACATCCAAATATCCACGTGATACTAAATTAAAAGCAAATGGTGTTGGGATAGTCGTGCTAACAGTTTTAATAATTATTTCCTTACTTTCAACACGACTTAAAACTTCCTCAGCACTATTAACATCCATATAATCCTCAATAACCTCACGTCTAGCCTCATTGAGAATTGCAAAGTCATCATCAATTTCCCTTACAAAATTAAGTAAAATCTTACTCGTTACTTGTTGACGACCAACACTCTTTTCATGTCCCTTATAACGACGTAAAATCATTAAAGATCTATTTGCACAATCTCTAAATCTGCTGGCAAGAGTTTCTGTCTTATCAATAGCTTCAATAAGTATTTCTCTTAAATTATCACTATTTAGTTCCTCAAAGGCTTCAACACCACCAATCTTTGAATCACTACTTAAATAAAATCCATTATCATCAATACTAATCATAATATCATGATGATATCGTCTAGATATGATGTATGCTACTGCACGACTAAGAGCATCATTAACACGTCTACCATAGAGACAGTGAAAAACAACAAATTTTCTACCACCAAATCCAGTATAATACTCTACTAATAACTTATTCTTAGATGGAATTTCACTATACAAGTACTGTTCTAAGAAGTAATAATAGATAGATTTTGCAGAATTCTCATCAACATACAAGTAATTCTTAATATACTCTATAATCTCACTTTCAGAAATATCACTGGATAACTTCCAATCCATAATGGCCCTGAAGTTTTGAATAGACACAGCCAAATCATATGATAATGGAAGTTGTTCTGAAACCCATGAGGGAATACTTGGAGTAGAACTACTTGGAATAACACTAACTGTCATACCACGTGCATACATGAATTTATAAACACGTCCACCAAGAGTAAATGTATCACCTTTATGCAGACGTTCCATAAAATCTCCATCAATACTTCCAATAACCTTTCCATTACATTTAACTCTTGCATGACTACGTGAGGCAATAGTACCAATATTTGTTGAATAAAGAACTCTTGCAAGCTTGCCACGTTTTCCAAAGGTATTACTATCCCAGTCAACCCATATTTTAGCATAAACATATCTTTGTTCAAGTTTAGTGTATTCACCTGCAAGATATCTTAAAACCTGTTCATAGGACTCCCATGAAAGATCATGATATGGCATTGCCTGTTTTATTAGATTATAAACCTGTTTTATATTCTGTTTATGTTCAATACTAATACCATAAATATGTTGGGATAATACATCAAGACAATTCATTGGAATATTTATTTTATCAACATTTCCCTCAAGAGCATTCTTAAGTATTAAACTACATTCAACAAGATCATCCCTATTTACAACAACAAGTCTTCCCTTAGATTTTTCATGAAGTCTATGTCCACTTCTACCAATTCTCTGAAGAGCACGTGAAACAGATTTAGGAGAACTAATAAGAATTACAAGATCGATATATCCAATATCAATACCTAATTCTAGGGAGGTACTACTTACAACAACTTTCAAATTCCCTTTTTTAAGATTTTCCTCAGTTTCAAGTCGAACTTCCTTTGAAAGAGATGAATGATGTGCCATAACATTTTTTGAACTATAATACTTTGGATATTTGCTTGTTAATTTATATGAAACACTCTCAGCACCACTTCTAGTGTTTGTGAATATGAGTGTTGTTTCATGTTTTTGAATTAGATTATGAAGCATACTATATAATTTATCATTCAATGTTTCAACATCTGTTTCAATAATATTTTCCACAGGACAAAGTACTTTCATATCTAATTTTTTCAAGTAATTTACATTTACTATTTCACAAGGTCTTGGTTGTCCATAGAAATATCCAACAAGAAAGTTTGCAATACTCCTAGGTGGATTTACAGTTGCACTTAAACCAATACGAGTAAAACCGCCAGTAAGTTCTTCTAGTCTTTCTAAAGTAAGACTAAGATGTGTGCCCCTTTTATTTTCGGCAAGAGAATGTATTTCATCAACAATAACATAACTCACATCTCTTAGTTTTTCCCTAAATTTTGGTGCAACAAGAAGTATTGATAAGGTTTCAGGAGTTGTAATGAGAATATGTGGGGGATGTTTTAGCATTTTAGAACGTTGATATTGGGTTGTGTCTCCTGTACGTACAGCTTGTCTAATACCAAGATCATATCCTGCTTCTTTATTAATACCTTCAAGTGGAGCTTCTAAATTTTTTGAAATATCATTATCAAGAGCTTTTAGTGGAGAGATGTAAATACAGTAAACCTTTTCTTCAAGCATTCCCCTTTGACTAAGACTTGTAAGACCAGAAAGTATTGCAAGAAATGCTGTTAGAGTTTTACCAGAACCTGTTGGTGAGAGAACTAGTATGTTTTGTCCACTTGTAATAGAAGGTATTGCCTGTCTTTGTGCATCAGTAAATGTTTCAAATGAACTTTTAAACCACTTACTAACAAAGGGGTGTAGTAATTTATGAATTTCATCATCAGTATATGTTTTTGTCAAAATAGAATCATCTCTCTTAATAATTGTTTAATTCATGATTTATGGATATTATATCCTTAACATATCCAAATGGATAAATATCTCCCTCTTCAACAGCAATAACTTCAAAATTATTAATATCCTCTATAAAGGGGGAGATTGTTTTTTCATGTAATATATCAGAACCATAACTTATCTGTGTAAATGATGGAATAACAATTAGGTTATAATTCTGCCAAGTTCCCTTTAGGTATGTTTTTATTTTTTCAACACGTCTACCACTACAAATACTGATACATGGATGTTCATGTCCTATTATTATTGTTTTAATATTTTCTGGTATTTCCTGTGGTAATTCATGTCCATGTGTTATATAGTAGTTATCAATAATCATATGATTTTTCAGGTGTAGATTTCTCTTATTTAAGATGTATTGTGTGAAGTTATCATGGTTTCCCTTTATAATATCTATGTCAATAAATATATCTTGAAGGTAGTCTATGAAGCTTAACACTTCTCTCCACTCTTGTTTATCTATCCTTCCAAAGTTATGTTTAATATCACCATTTAGTATGATACTACTAGCTTTGGCCTTTTTTTGTATATTTTCTAGCGAATCTATTATTTTATCAAATTGGATTTGGGGAAGCATAAGTCCCTGTTTATTTAATGTAGATTCATATCCTAGATGTATATCTGATATTATGAGTGTGTCATTGATTTTCAGTGCTCTATCAATAACTTCAGCTTCATATATTTTAAAGGAATTCATAGTAATATATATTTATTTAATATATATTATGTCTTTAATAGTCTCTGAGTCACTCTCAGTAACTTAGTTGATTTTTGAATTTTTAAAATTTTCACAAAAACTAGAAATACTCTTTAAATAGTTTTAAATTAAAAAGTTACACTTGAAATTATTCTATTGTGAAAAATAAGCATAAAAAAGTCTTAGAAAGTCTTTATATAATGAGGAGAGTATATATTTATATGAAAAACTTAAAAATAAAAGCTCTGAATATTATTTTGAATGACAAACAAATTAAACTTCACGATTTTATAGAAGATTTTTGTAGAAATTGAATTTAAGACATTTTTAGAGATAGATAAATCTAAATGTAAATCAAAATCAGTTACAACAGACCTTAAAAAAGAATATAGAAAACCAATAGATAAATTAATAATGGATCACCAATTTCATGGTTTTAATTACAACAAAAGATAAATAGGGACCTTAAAAAGTTTATTAAAGAAAATATCTTGAATGAAAATGAAACAAATAAATTATATCAACAAAAGAAGAGGATAAATTCAATATATGCACAGACTATTAAAAATTCTAGAAAAATACTTGAAGATATTCTAAATAATAAAAAAAAATTATTATAAACCAATAATAGAAATATGTGAAAAAACTATACAA
>NZ_MUZW01000007.1:0-3318 GCF_003266085.1 Methanosphaera sp. DEW79
CTACCAATAGTATCAATAGTAATAATAGAATCTATTTTTTCAACATCAAATGTTGTTTCATTATCAGATCCATTATATATCTCTGAACCTTCATATTTAGCTGTTACAGTGTATGTCTTAGCAGTACTTGGAGCAGTAAATTCTACTCTAAATGTACCATCAGTTCCAGTGGTTACATTTTTACTTTCATTATTAACTGTTACACATACATTAGCATCAGTAATTGGGTTATTTGTATTATTTGTTACTTTACCAGTTATAACAACACTAGCATTAATTTTGACATTTTCAATGTTATCTATGATTAAAGTTGAATTTAGTTTTTCAACAGTTAAGGTTGCTTGTGTAGATGATGGGGCATAATAATTATCACCAATAAATTTGATGTCTACTGGAATATTATTATCAACTTTTGTTGCTGTATAAATAAATGTATATCCACCAGTACTGTTAGTTTTTGTTGTGTTGATTAGATCCTCAATAGTCATTACTATTGTAACATCTCTTATAGGATTTCCATTAATATCTTTGAGTGTACCTTTAATTGTTATATCATTATTTACTACTGTAATAATAATAGGTGTTTCTACATCAATAGTACTTTTTGTTTTTACATACAAGTTTATACTATCATCACATTCATCATACAGCTCTGAACCTTTATATTCTACAGATACTGTATATGTTTTTGAAGCATCAGGTGTTGTGATAGTTTTGATATAATTACCATTTTCATCAGTAGTTGTGGTGTATGTTTGACCATCAATTGTTATATGTACTGTAGCATCTGGAATACCAACATTTAAATTATAATCTACAGATAATTTACCAGTTATATTAATTTCACTGTTGGGATCAACATTATCTATTTCATCAACTGAAATTTTAGAGCCTATCTTTTCAACTATAAACCATGTACTAGCATAGGTTTCTAGATATTCATCATCACCTGCATATGAAACATGTACATTAATGTGATCAGATGTCTTTGTTGTTTTAAATGAATAAGAATATTCACCATTTTCATTAGTTTTTACAGAAACCTCATCCATATCATCTACTTTTATTTTTATAGTAGCATCAGCAATAGCATGGTTATCTATATCTTTAAGTGTACCATTAATAGTCATATTTCTTGTTACCATAACAACATCCATTGGTTCATTAACTGTTAGAGTAGTTTCTATTTTACCTATAGCTAATGTTATTGTTTCTTGGGATGCATCGTATATTTCTGTACCATTATACCTAGCAGTTAGAACATATTTACCATTCTCAGATGGTGTTGTAATAGTTACATTAAATAAACCATCACTATTGGTTGTTACATTATATTCTTTATTATTAAATGTTACACTTATATTTGCATTAGATATGGCCTTGTTATTATTATCTTTGAGAGTTCCATTGATTGTTATATCTACATTAGTTGATAACATATCTGTTGGATTGTTAATAGTTAATATGGTTTCAGTTCTAAGTATAGTAAAAGGTACTTCAGCAGAACAATTTTCATAACGTATTGTACCATTATATGTAACTAGTATAGTTGCATTATCAACAAATTTTAATATTTTTAAACGATCTGATCCTTTACCATTATTCATTGAAATTATTTTTCCAACAGATGCTGAAGAATTCAGAGTTACTTTTGAACTTAAAAGATTACCCTCTTCATCAGTTAGTGTAATATTAACATATATATAATCACCAACATGAAGAGAATCAGGACTTATTATTACATTCAAGAATGTTTTATCTCTTGGAAGACCTTTATTATCATGTACTGAATTGTTTTGACCATCAATTATACTTACTGCTTCATCACCATAATAACTTTTTGAACCTAACTCATTTCCAGATACATTATTATTATTACATTCAGTTAAAACTACAGCATATTCATCTGTAACATTTACTTTGTTTCCAATTATTGTAAGATTTCTATATTGTTTAGCAGTTATACCAGATCCATTTACTGTAACAACTTTATTATTTTTAATTGTATTATTAAAGCATAGTTGTGCATATATCCCTCCAGATATTGCTGGGAAATAATCAGCAGTAGTTCCAGTATTATTTGTTTGTGCTGTAATATATATTATATTATCTTCAACTGAAAGACCATTACCAGTTATAACAATTCCTGTTGGATTTATACCAGAAGCATTTATTCTATTTCCCTTTATGAGAGTATTTGTTCCACCATAATGTTCAATTCCATAAACATTGTTTCCTGAAACAACAATGGTGTTATTTATAACTGTGTTGTTTATAAGTTCTCCTCCACTTGGATACTCAGCAGGAGGATAATTTCCGCCAATATATCTACGATCTTCTATTACAATAGGATATCCACTGTCTTCAGCTACAGAACTACTACTATTTGAAGAAACTAATGTAATAGTATTGTTTGCAACAGTGTTATTTTGTAGATACCCACCTGTAAGATAAATACCTGCAGTATATCTTTGACCATTGATTTGAAATGTGTTGTTAGATATGTTGTTATGACTAGAGTATGAAGTACAAAGCATTCCATATAAATATTTTTCACCAGAAAGATTAATATTATTATTAGTAAATTGTGCATGACTAGATGAGAACATAATAGCATTTAATGTAGCATAACTATTTCCATCATCCTTACTTACACTTATTGTAATATTATTACTATCAAATATTATTCTTCTGTTATTAGTTGCTCTTGCAAAAGTAAATTCTTCTCCAATTCTAATAGGTACAACTTTTGGATCTACTGTACCTAACCAGCCTCCTTCAAAATACTGGGCAAAATTTAAGAAATTTGCAGGTGCAGATATATTTATTTTAGAATTTTTAAAAATCATAACTGGATCTATACTATCTTCAGTACCAGTAGTAAATTCTATTAATCTAAGATTATTTTCTGGAAAATCTGCTACATTTGCATTAAAAGTACAATTTTCTACTGTAGCATTATAATAACCACCAGTAGTTTCACCTCTAAATAATTGGCGTTCATCAGTATATTGGAATGTTATATTTGCTACTTTAGTATTATTACCATGATCTGTATTTAACCATAATGTAGAGTAGGATGTTGGATTATCTTTACCTACATAAGTAATTGATCCTGAAAATTTTATAAGATTTACTCTTTTTAGTATATTAAAAGCTTTTTGATCAATAAGAAAAGTTTTTCCTGCATTTGCATCTAATATTTCATCAGAAATTTCAGCTGAAGAAGGATCATCATCATCCCATGACCAATAATTTCTAACATTAGCTCCTGTAATTTCAACTACATTACTATCATCTTTTTTAACAGATTTTGTT
>NZ_MUZW01000017.1:0-4636 GCF_003266085.1 Methanosphaera sp. DEW79
GTACTAACAACAATAGCAACTGAAATGATGAAAAAATTTAAAAATACAAAAGAAAAATAAATATTCAAAAATCAAGACCCGACAACTGGAAAGCCACCAATTTTCAAAACATTTATATACTATAATTTTAATAATTAATCTATAGGTAGGAAGTACACTTCCGACTATTATTATACTATAAAAAAATAAATATAATATATATGAAATAACTTATTAACAAGTATCTTTCTTATTAAAACATTATAATATTGAATAGGTGAAAATTTTTATGTCCGCACGAGATGACAAAATAGATGAAATTGTTAAAACAGTAGATGAACATGGTTCAAAATTTTTAAGGTTCCAATTTGTAGATATACATGGATTACCAAAAAATGTAGCAGTATCTTTAAATAAACCAGAAGATGTAGAAACAATTATTGAAGATGGATTATTATTTGATGGATCTTCAGTAGCAGGATTTGTAGGAATCAATGATAGTGACCTTGCATTAAAACCAGATATAAATACATTCTCAACTCTACCATGGAGACCAGATGAATATGGTGCATGTAGATTCATATGTGATGTATACCACACAGATGGAACACCATTTGAAGGAGACCCTAGAGGAGTTCTTAAAAAATCATTAAAATTAGCAAAAGATAGAGGTTACCAATACAACATGGGTCCAGAACCAGAATTTTTCCTTGTTGACCATGATGAAAATGGAAAACTTATTCCAGCAGATAATGCAGAATACTTCGATGTAGAACCATTAGATCAAGGTATAGATGTAAGAAAAGAAATAGTATTAGGTCTTGAAAAACTAAACTTCAACATAGAAGTAAGCCACCACGAAGTAGCACCAGGACAACACGAAGTTGACTTTAGATTTGATGATGCACTAAAAACAGCAGATGCTGTAGTAACATTCAAACAAGCAATTAAAGCATTAGTAGACAACCTAGGATACCAAGTAACATTCATGCCAAAACCATTCTTTGGAATTAATGGTAGTGGAATGCACTGTAACCAAAGTCTATTTAAAGATGGTAAAAACATATTCTACGACCCAGATACAGAAACACAACTATCCCAAGAAGCATTATACTTCATAGGAGGATTATTAAAACACGCAAAAGCATTATCTGCAATACTTTCCCCAACAATTAACTCATACAAACGTTTAGTACCAGGATATGAAGCACCATGTTACATAGCATACGGACTTAAAAATAGATCAACTCTCCTAAGAATTCCAGCTTCTAGGGGATTAGGTACAAGAATTGAATGTAGATCTGCAGACCCATCATGTAACCCATACCTTGCATTTGCAGTGTTACTTGAAGCAGGTCTCGATGGATTAGACAATAAAATTGACCCAGGAGAACCAACAGAATTCAATGCATTTGCTCTTACTCCTGATGAATTAGCAGCAAAAGGTATTGATACATTACCTACAAGTCTATGGGAAGCATATCATTCCTTAGAAAAAGACGATGTAGTTAAAAATGCTCTTGGAGATTATGTATACGATCAATTCTATAACATTAAACGTGCAGAATGGGATGACTACAGAATACAAGTATTTGATTATGAACGTGATAAATTCCTTAACATCTAGATATTATGTTAATATCTAATACTTTTCTCTCACCCTCTTTTTTTAAATATATTACATTGTACCATGTTTTTAATAATTATCAACAATAAATAATTATAATAACTACTAATCAAAAAAAATTTATATAATTTTAGTATTAAATAAGGAGACATGATAGTATTTCTATTAAACAAGAAACTGATATGAAAATGATGGAAATTCTAAGAATTTTATATAGTAAAAATGAAATTCTTGGTGCTAAAATAATCTCCCAAGAATTAGAAAAGAGAGGATACTCTCTTGGAGAACGTGCAGTAAGATATCATATGCATATTCTTGATGAAAAAGGATTCACTGAAAAAGTTGGTTATAAAGGTCGTCAAATCACAAAAAAAGGAATAGATGAACTAAAAAAAGGTTTAATTTTTGATCAAGTTGATTTTACATTTTCAAGATTTCAAGAAAAAATGTACAATGTATCACTTGATTACAAAAAAGCAACAGGTTCAGTAATTGTAAATATATCTTCAATAAATGACCTTGATTCCTCAAAAATAATAACAGATGTTTTCAAAGAGGGATTATCAGTAAGTAAACATTATAATATAGTTGAAAAAGATGATAAAACATATATTGAAACAGTCTGTGGAACAACTATTGACGGGGTATTTCAACAACAGGGCATAATTACAAAACCATTGTATGGTGGACTACTTAAAGTAGAAGATTATGTTCCAATTAATTTCACAGAACAAATTGCATATGAAAATACATCAATAACACCTCTTGAAGCATTCACAGGCCATGATAATACATCAGTAATTGATGTTATAAATAATGGAACAGGAGTAATACCAGCAAACTTTAGAATCATACCAGAAGTAAAAAAACAACATGCATTAGCTATTCTAGATAATCTTAAAACTATTGGAATAGGTGGAGTGATACATATTGGTAATCCCGGAGAAGCAGTCTTAGGAATTCCAGTTCCAGAGGGAATGGTTGGAATAGCAGTTGTTGGAGGTGTAACACCACTATGTGCAGCACGGGAAGAAGGATATGATCTTAGTATAAAACTAGCTGATGGATATGCTGAATATAGTAATATGATAAATTCATCCATTGCAAAAAATTTTCCCCTAAAACCTGTAACTTATAATAACACAACACCAGTATCTTTTGTATTAAATAAAATATACAACTTATTATCCACTGTTAACTTTGATATTGAATCAGGAGAGGGGGATGTTATAGTAAATGTATCATTTGTTGATAGAAATAATTTAGATACTTCTCTTGAAATATTAAGTAAAATGTACAAGTCAAAACCAGAATTCTGTATTGGAAATAGATATTCTCTGGTTGATGGTCCAGATAATAAGGTAGGTATTGCAACTATATGTAGTCTTACAATTGATGGTATATTAACAAAACATGGAATAAGTTCCTTTCCAAAATACAGTGGAATACTTGATATATATGGTAACAGTCGACGTTTTATTGAATTAATATCATATAAAGGTTCTTCTGTTGATCCACATGAAATATTTATTAATAAGAACATGTGTGAATTAAATGTATCTGGTGATTCTTGTAAAATCTTGGCAAGTGTTCATTCAGTACCATACATTGCAAGGGATAAAACAGTAGATATATTAGATAAACTTGGTGAATATGGATTTGAAGTATTAAATATTGGAAAACCAAATGAATACACATATAATGCTAAAATTGAAAAATATCATTTTGGATATGTGCTAGCTGGGGGATTAAATCCAATAGCTGCAATTAAAAAGGAAGGTATACCAACAGATGTAAAATCTATTGAAACAATGAAGAATTTTAATTCATTTGAAGAGTTCTAATCATATTCAATACTTCTTATTTTTTTTTATTTATGAATGTATAAGTTAATAAGATATTTCATTCATTTCTAAAATGGGAATATTTTAATTCATATAAACTATATTTGTAAGAAATTATTATCAATTGTCATGTTCTAATCTTTAAATAATAATACAATTTATGTTCGCCTAAAAAACAATTTATTTAAATATACATAAAAATAGAACATAAAACATAATTAAATATATTTTTTTTTATTGAAATATAATAAATAATTCTCTTTAATATAATCTTGATTTAAATAAAAAAGAGATAGGATATTCATATTATTATTGGAAAATATTAAATATCTGCTAAAATAAAGAAGTGATTAAAATGGTAGTAACAATGGATACAACTATATGTGGGGGAGTTGATGCATGTCCTGAGGGAGGATTATGTATTGACATCTGTGCATTAAATGCAATAGATAATGTTAATGGACAACCTATAATAAATCATGAAATATGTCCTGAATGTGGACTATGTGTATTAAATTGTCCAAAACAAGCTATTTCTAAAACATAAAAGGAGGGTAATGGCAATGGTTGTGACAGTTTATCAAGACAGATGTGATGGAGTAGAAGCATGTCCAAGAAATGGTGTGTGTATGGAAGTATGTGCACTTGATGCTATTGAACATAAGGGTGATTCCATAATAATTACAGAGGATTGTACAAACTGTGGACTTTGTGTTATGAACTGTCCGAGGGGTGCATTGTCAAAGTAGGAAAATAAACTTCAATTATTTATACTTTCTTTTTTTTTAAAATATAATTTCATTTAGCCCCTTGATTTAAGTTTATATTAATTANGAACTATACTCTTTCTATTTCTTAATATTTTTGTTAAAATTAGTTTTTTATAATAATACATTATTATTTGGTCTTTATTTTATGTAAAATGGTTATTATATATTAATATTTAAATATAATTAAGTACATGTATGTTTTAGTGAAAAATCATGAAACATCATATGATTTAGTAAAGATCTAATTATGGTATGTTAAAAAAATAGTTAATTTCATCGATTCTAGAAAAAGTCATGAAATTATATCTTTTTTCAAGATAAAACCTGTTAAAACTTTTGTCAATGATTTAAAAAAAATATGGTATTTAAGTGTATTTTTTAATTATGAACTGTCTTTTGTTGTTGATTGGCTAAAT
>NZ_MUZW01000056.1:0-12972 GCF_003266085.1 Methanosphaera sp. DEW79
AATAAAATAAAAAGTTTTAAAATAAAAAGAGAAAAATAAATAAAGTTTTACTTTAAAAAGAAAAAATAAAAGTAAAAAAAAATCAAAAACACTACCCAAATTTAGTTTTTAATTTTATACTGGATTACCTTCATTATCATATACTTCAATACATTGACCAGAACAACAATCTGCAGCTTCTTTATATAGTTCAATATCATCAATTTCTAATTCATCAATATCATCGTCTCTTGTAGAACCTACAATTGTTGCAAGATCGTCATCATCAAATGTAAATAAGGTTTCGTCAAGTTCTACACAATTACCACACATTGTACAGTCTTCTCTTTCTAAAATTACTTCATACATTTTATTACAAGTCTCCCTAAAACTATGTATTATAGAGTTAATTTTAATACATACTATATATAAATGTTTTGATTTTTAGTTTAATATAAACTTTAGTAATAGTTGTGTATTTAAGTAAATAAAAAAAGTATAAAAAGAGAATTAGATAAATCCTTCCTCATCAAAAGAAGTATTTCTATCTAAAGTTTCTTTTTTTGAATCATTTGTTTTTATTGGATTGTATACTAATCTTCTCACACCTAATGAAATTAAAAAGGAATTGTTAATATCATATTGTTCTGTTCCTAAAAAAATTCTTCTTAGTAAATCCCCAAGACCACCACCAGTTAAAACATCCATTACATAGTCACCGAAAGTTGGATTTTCAATATGTAGATATGTTTCTAAATAATATTCAAGAGTAGTTTCTCTTAATTTAGCAATTACTATTGCTGTTATTAAGAATAATATTAACATTATTATAAATTCTACTACATAGAATGATGATGGTGCAATGTATTTAGCTATTGATGCTGAAACTAATGCAAGACATATACCTAAAGCTACTCCAAAAGAATGATTTCCTATTTCTCCCATCATAATATATCCAGAATAATCTTGTGAAACATATCCCAAACATATTAATAATAACAATACTGGTAAATAATATGATGGTGAATGAACAATAGCAAGTATTGTAAATGAAATTACAGACATTATTATAACACTAAAACATGCAGTTCCAGGTTGCATATCTGCAATATTAGTAATTTGAACCATTAATGCTACTAGTATAGCTACTGGTCCCATTATATTATAACCTACAATCATGACAATAAGTATTCCAATTCCTCTAAAGAATTGACCTACCTCCATGTATGAACCTAATCTTTTACGTCCTATTATATCATCAATAAATGCAGTGATTCCAATTATTGCTATGAGATAATTAAAAGGAGCTGGGAATAACAGTACCATCACAATAAATGGTGCTATACCTACACCCCTTGGAATTCCACCTCTTATGTCTTCAAATAGATTTCCTTTGATTTTAGAAAATAATACTGTGAATACTATTGTTAAAACCAATGTGAGAAGAAATGCAATTATCCACATTAGATAAATTTTCATAAATTCACCTTGAACCTATTCTATTTTAAAGATATTATATGAGAATAATACTCATTATATATACATATATCTATGTAACAGTATAAATTAATTATTATTTTATATTGGGTATCTTAAAAATGCTGCTAGTGATCCTAATGCCTTTAATTGTTGACCTGCATCGTGTTGACTACTTATTATAGTTACAACACCACCCATATTTTCTACTGTGTTCATAATATTTTGAATATTTTTATCACGTACTAAATCTTCTAATACTAATAATTTTTCTACTGCACCCATATTTGAAGCTGTAATAACTTGTTTTTTTCCATATGTTACAGTATTTGATGATTTACCTATTTGTTCTAGGAGTTTATTTACAAGAGCTGCTTCTTTAGCTATTTTTGCATCCTTGGATAATGATTCTATCAATCCATTTTTTAGAACTTCTTGAATTCCTGCATGACCTCCTGCACCTGTACTTTCAAGTATTACTTTTTTTGCAAGTTTAGGATAATTTTCTTCCAAGTAATTATAATAACCATTTTTTGTAAATCCCGGCCCTATTATTATTAGTTTATCTATGTCTTTTTGTTGAGTTAGTGTTTTTGTGATATCTTCATAATATTCATTTACTTTTTGTGCTCTGTTTTTTTCAATATTCTGTTTACCAGATATATCTCCTATTATTGGACCAATATAATCTATACCATACTGCTTTATAATACCTAATTCTGTTGTATTATCTTCTATTGCAACTATGATTTCATTTGCTCTATTTGATGCTTCTATTGCTTGATTTAATCGTTCTAATGACCATTTATTCCATATTTTTTTTATTCTTATACTGTTGTTTAGTTGTACATTTATTGTATGGTGTGAACCAAGAGGTATTAGATCTTCTGGTCCAGATTCAATTATTCCGGTGAATCTTAACATACCAGTATATTTATGGAAGTTTATTTTTTCTACTCTAATTCCTAGGAAGAATTTCTTTTTTACTCCCCTATCTGCTCTTGTTTTACCACTGTTATTATCTTGAATTCTTCTTGCTGTTAATGTTGAAACATAATCATTAACTTCTACTATGTGGGATAAATGCCATAAATCATCGATAGTTTCAGGTACTACTTCAATTAATCCTTGTTTTTTATCCTGATTTGTTATTCGCATATTATTTCCTTTTATATATTTCTTTAAAAAAAATTATTTTCTAATAATATTTGTATTATTTATAGTTCATAAAACTTAGTAATAATTATATTTAACTAAGTAATACTTTTATATTAGTAAATATAAAAATTAAAATACAAAAAGAAATAGGTGAAAACTTAGATAATATGAATACTGAACAAAAAAAACAATTAATAAAAACAGTAGAACAAACAAGTCCCTGGGAGAGAATACCTACCTCTGTTGAAGGTGTATTTCTTGTAAAAGCCCCTGAACATAAGAATATCCAATCAGTGTTTGTTGAATTAAATCCATCACTTAGAGGACAGCCAATTAAAAAAAGAGGCGTTTATCTAAAAAATAGTAATGAATATGAAGCTTTTCAAGAATTATTTAATAATCAAAAAGTTAAAGAATTATTAGATGTTGTAAGTGAATGTTATGGTAAACAAAGATCTCCACGAATAGAAATATGATTATTTTTCATGTATGACTTCTTTATTAAATTTCATAGATTTAAGTCATACATCTACTTTTTTTAAATAAAATTATAAAGAAAAAACTACAGAGTAGTAGTAATAAATAAATTGAGGATAATGATATGACTTGTGAGAATAATAATATAAATATTACAATTATTGGAGGTTCAAGGGGACTTGGTAAATGGATTGCAAATGAACTTCATAAAGATAATTTTAATGTTAAAATCACAAGTCGTAATAGAAGTTCTGGTGAAAAAATAGCACATAAAATGGGAGTAAAATATGATGATGATAATATTGAAGCAATAGCTGATGCTAATATTATCATATTCAGTGTTCCTATTGAATATATGGTTGATACAATCAAAGAAGTTGCACCATATGCTCCTAAAGATTCATTACTCATGGATGTAACCTCTGTAAAAACTGAACCTGCAGAAGCATTAAGTAAGTATGCTCCAGAAGATACTTATATTCTTCCATGTCATCCAATGTTTGGACCACGTATTCCCTCTCTTGATGGACAAGTTGTTATATTAACACCAATTGAAGATAGATGTAGATTGTGGTATGATAAGATAGTATATTACTTAAAAAATAAAGATGCTAATCTTGTTATAAGTACACCTCAAGAACATGATAAAATCATGAGTGTTGTTCAAGGTTTAACTCATTTTTCCTATATTAGTATCGCTTCAACAATAAGACGTTTAGGAATAAGTGTTAAAAAATCTCGTGAATTTGCAAGTCCAGTATATAGTTTAATGTTAGATATGATAAGTCGTATTGTATCACAAAATCCATACTTATATTATTCTATTCAAAAATCAAATAAACAAACAGCTATTTCTAGAAAGACACTGATTGAAGAGAGTAATAGATTAGCTAAGTTAATTGATGATGATATGGAAGAGGAATTTGTATATGATATGAGTGAATCTGCAAAACATTTAGATGAATTTGAAGAAGCATTAGGTCGTTCAGATAAGGCAATAAGTGTCCTAACCCATGATTTTAATTATATTAAAGAATCTATTGGATGTGAAATAGGTTTTGAACATCAATATTCAAAAAAAATACATATAGGTGTAGTTGAATCTGTAAATGCCACTACTGTTACATTACGTGATTTAAAAAACAATAGAATAACACTTAAAATATCCAATATTAATATATTAACTGAAAATGAGATTTATGAATGGAAGAAAAATAACCTTCCAATACATGAATATGATGTTTCTATTATATTCCCAGATACATGTAGTGAAGACATATTACTTTCAATGTTTAGTCAAATTAAACCTGTTATAGATGTGAATATAAAAGATGTTTATAATGGAAAACAGATAGATGATGGTTTTATGAGTATAACGTTCCATTATAGTGTTTTTAATAGTGAAGAAAGAGAGGTTGTTGAAGAATATCTAAGAGGCATTGGTGGAAAAATTAGATAATAATTCCATTAATTTCTTTTAAAAAAAAATATTTTACTTGTTTTTACTTTGTTAAGTTTGAAAAAATTCTTTTTTAAAGTCTTTTTATAATATAATAATTTTTATATATTTTTAAAATAAGATTACATTGATTTTAGAAGGTTATTTAAAATAATACTTATTTTAAGAATGTTTGTATATTATTTTTAATAAAAAAATAGAATTTTAGTAACCTTTATATACTAAAAGATACATAGTTATTATTACAAAAAGTAAGTAAAAGAAAAAAAACTAATCAATATTTTAGTAACCTTTATATACTAAAATAGATATAATTATTATTACAAAAAGTAATAAAAAAGAAAACAACATTAAATTCATAAAATATATCATATTAAAAAAAATATAAGGAGGTAATACTATGACTGATGAATTAAAATTAAAAGTTGCTGAAGCATTCTCTCAAGGAGATATTGGAAGATCAATAGCAAGAATAGATCCAAAATGTATGGATGAATTAAATCTAAAAGATGGAGACATTATTGAAATTGAAGGAAATAAAATCACTACTGCAACAGTAGTAGAATCAAAATCAGATGTAAGTCTAGGAATTCTAAGAATAGATAGTTATCTTAGAAAAAATGCAGGAACATCCATAGGAGAAGAAGTAACAATCAGACCTGCAACTATAAAAGAAGCTAAAAAAGTTAAATTAGCGCCAGTAGATCAAGAAATTGCAATACAAGGAAATTTAAACTCAGTATTCCTAAATAGAACAGTAAACAAAGGAGACATTATCATAACTGGTGTTAGAAAACAACAACCAAAAACATCAAGTATGATGTTTGACGACCTTATAAATCAAATGATGTCCAATATGGCATCAATTGGTGAAATCAAACTTGCAGTAGTAAATACAAAACCACTGGGTCCTGTAAAAATCACAGAAAATACCCAAATTGAAATGGAAACAAAACCAGTAGACCCTAGTAAGTTCGAAGGAGTTGAAAACCTAATAGATGTATCCTATGAAGATATTGGTGGATTAAAAAATGAAGTTAAAAAAATAAGAGAAATGGTAGAAATTCCACTAAAAAGACCAGAGTTATTCAAACAATTAGGAATTTCAGCACCAAAAGGAGTATTACTCCATGGACCACCTGGAACTGGTAAAACATTACTAGCAAAAGCTGTGGCAAATGAAACAAATGCCCACTTCATAGTAATTAATGGACCAGAAATCATGAGTAAATACGTTGGAGGATCAGAAGAACAATTAAGAGAACTCTTTGAAGAAGCAGAAGAAAACAGTCCTTCCATCATATTCATAGATGAACTAGATGCAATTGCACCAAAAAGAGAAGAAGTATCAGGAGATGTAGAACGTAGAACAGTAGCCCAATTACTAACACTTATGGATGGACTTAAAAGTAGAGGAGAAGTAGTAGTAATTGGAGCAACCAACAGACCTGATGCAATTGATGCAGCATTAAGAAGACCTGGAAGATTTGACAGAGAAATAGAAATTGGAGTTCCAGATAAAGAAGAAAGAAAAGAAATTCTTGAAGTACATACAAGACATATGCCACTTGATGATGATGTAAATCTTGATGAATTAACAGAAGTAACACATGGATTTGTAGGAGCCGACCTTGAAGCACTATGTAAAGAAGCAGCAATGAGAGTTCTAAGAAGAATACTTCCAGAAATACAGACAGACAAAGAAGTACCACAAGAAGTACTTGAAAAAATGGTACTACATAAAAAAGATTTCAAAAATGCACTAAAAGAAATACAACCATCAGCACTAAGAGAAGTACTTGTACAAATACCAGATGTAAATTGGGATGATGTAGGTGGATTAGATGATGCAAAACAAGAACTAAAAGAAGCAATTGAATGGCCACTAAAAAATCCTGAAAAATTCAAAGAATTTGGAATTAACCCACCAAAAGGTGTTCTACTAACTGGAGTTCCAGGAACTGGTAAAACATTACTAGCAAAAGCTGTAGCAAATGAAAGTGATGCTAACTTCATATCTGTAAAAGGACCAGAACTATTATCTAAATGGGTTGGAGATTCTGAAAAAGGAATAAGAGAAGTATTTAGAAAAGCAAGACAAACAGCACCAACAGTAATATTCTTTGATGAAATTGATGCAATAGCATCAACAAGAGGATACTCAGCTGGAGATAGTGGTGTAACACAAAGAGTTGTAAATCAACTTCTTACTGAAATGGATGGAATGGAAGAATTACATGACATATCAGTTATAGCTGCAACTAACCGTAAAGACATTATAGACCCAGCATTACTAAGACCAGGAAGATTTGACAGACATGTTGAAGTAGGTCTTCCAGATGAAGAATCAAGAGAATCAATATTCAAAGTACATACAAAAAATATGCCATTATCAGATGATGTTGACATACACACACTCGCAAAAGAAGCTGAAGGATTTGTAGGAGCAGATATTGAAGCTGTATGCCGTGAAGCTGTAATGTTAACATTAAGAAAAAATCTTGAAGCAAATATTGTACACATGTCTGAATTTGAAGAAGCAATGAAAAAAGTAAAACCAACAAAAGACAGTGAACTTGTTTCATACAACTAAACATCAACAAAATGTAGAAACTTCTAAATTTCTACATTTATTTTTTCATAAACTATTTTTAAAATAAAATTATTAATAATTTAATACAACTTCCTTTATAATCTAAATTAATAATAAGAAATAAGAAGATATAATAATATATTGAATAATATTTTAAAGAGAGATGAAATTAATGACATATGATATTAAGGATATTAATTTAGCTCCAGAAGGAGAAAAGAAAATAAAATGGGTACAAAAACATATGCCTGTTTTAGAAACTATTAAAAAACAATTTGAAGAAGAACAACCATTCAAAGGAATTACAATTGGTTCTTGTCTTCATCTTGAACCTAAAACAATTAATTTAGGATTAACTCTACAAGCAGGTGGGGCAGAAGTTGTAATGACAGGTTGTAATCCATTATCTACCCAAGATGATGCTACAGCAGCTGGTGCAAAACTAGGATTAAATATGTATGGTTGGACTGGTGAAACTAATGAGGAATACTATGAACAACTCAACAAAGTACTAGATTATGAACCAGATATTGTTATAGATGATGGTGCAGATTTAATATTTTTAATCCATAAAGAAAGACCCGAACTTCTTGAAAAACTAAGAGGAGGTTGTGAAGAAACAACAACAGGTATTCATAGATTAAAAGCAATGTATGAAGATAATGCTTTGAAAATGCCTATTATGGCTGTGAATGATTCATACATGAAATACCTCTTTGATAACAGATATGGTACTGGACAATCTACCTTTGATTCAATAAT
This sequence comes from Methanosphaera sp. DEW79, assembly GCF_003266085.1. Lineage (NCBI taxonomy): Archaea > Methanobacteriati > Methanobacteriota > Methanobacteria > Methanobacteriales > Methanobacteriaceae > Methanosphaera > Methanosphaera sp. DEW79. The sequence goes on from NZ_MUZW01000056.1 coordinate 7,905, forward strand.
GGGAACAACAAACTCAGTAATTGCAGGACAAACTGTTGTTGTATGTGGTTATGGATGGTGTGGAAGAGGTATTGCCATGAGAGCAGATGGACTTGGAGCAAATGTTATTGTTACAGAAGTTGATCCTATCAGAGCACTTGAAGCTAAAATGGATGGATACAGAGTAATGACAGTTCAAAAAGCACTTGAAGAAGCAGATATTGTTATAACAGCTACTGGTAACAGAGATATCATATCTGGTGATGATTTTAAACATGTGAAAGATGGTTGTATGCTTGCAAATTCTGGACATTTCAATGTGGAAATTAATGAAAATGATCTTGCTAGCCAAGCAATAGGTAGAAATATGTTAAAACCAGATATTGAAGAATTTGTAATGGCTGATGGACGTAGTATTTATTTACTAGCTGGTGGTAGATTAGTTAACCTTGCAGGACAATATGGACAGGGACATCCAGCTGAAATTATGGATTTAAGTTTTGCTATGCAAGCATTATCTGCAAAACGTCTTTTAAATGAAGATATGAAACCAGGTGTTTATAAAACAAGAGATGAAGTAGATATAGAAATAGCTAAATTAAAACTTAAAACAATGGGTGTGGAAATAGATACACTTAGTGATGAACAAGAAAAATATATGAATAGTTGGGATGTTGGTACATAAATATAACATCCTTCACTTTACTTTTTTTAAAACCAATCTTCAAGACTTGACTGTGCTGTTTTTGCTTGTAATTTTTTAATTGCACTTATTGTTCGTCTTTCATCAAAATCATGTTCTCCACATAGAAAATCAAGTAATTGACTTTTTTTTGGACGCTTAAATTCAATAGTATAATTATGAACAACGTTTGGATTTAAAAATATTTCTCTAATTAATTCAGCATCAACCTCCATTGTTTCATTTAATGATTCTAATGCTTTTTCTAATGTACCATATTTATGAATTAATTTAATTCCTTTTTTCGCACCAATACCATATACTCCCTTATTAAAGTCTGTTCCAACAAGCATTGCAACATCAACTAATTGTTCTCTTGTAAGATTCAATTCCTTTAATGTTTTTTCTAGAGAAATTAGTTCTAAATTTTTAGAATTACTTTTAGATAATTTAAGGTTTCTAATCATACGTGTTGCACCAAATTGTAGACAATCATAATCTTGTGATACTACTGCCCATGCATCATTTTGTGAAACCATATAGGAAGCTTGTGCTTCTCCTTCAGTTCTTGCTTGTACATACGGTATTCCCATTAAATCTAATAATTTTTTAGAAGATTTTATAATTTCCTTATTTAGATGTGTTGTTCTTGCAGCATATTTTCTTGCAGCTACTACATCACCAACTTCTTTAGCTTCCAGATATTTCTTTTCAGATTCCTTTTTAATATTTATTCTTTCTTCTTGTGTTTCTTTTTTTAAATCTGGTGCTTTTCCATCGAAAACATACACTGGTTTTATATCCTTTTCAATTAGTGTTGATGTTTGAAACATTATACCATTTAGGTGTGATGTTATATGTCCATTCAGGTCTCGTAGTGGTGTTCCATCAGTTTGTCTCATACTTGATAAGAATTTATAGATTACATTTGAAGCATCAACTGTTAAAATTTTTCCTTCTAATTCTTTCATTTCTATAGGTTCTGGATTTGTAATATCTTTAAATTTTACTCCCATTAACATACCTCCTTTAATTATATAATATTTTCTTTGGCTTTTTATTGTCAAAGTTTGATGTAAATCCATCAATATATGCATTTGTATAGAATGTTATTCGTCTATATTTGTTATCATCAAAGAGTATTATTCCAATGATTGTTAATATGTAATTTTTTATTATTGTTAGATATAATGATATTTTATTTTGAGAATATTTCATTCCAATCCATATTAGATTTCTTTGCATATAATAGTTTATCCATAATTTATCATATGGTCGTCTATCTACAGATATACCTAATACAGTTTTTTTAAATGTTCCTTTAACACTACCTTCTGCATGTTTTATTATACTGTCATTTACTAGTTTAATTTTTCCAACTGTTCTTAAACGAATACAGTATTCTAAATCATCTGTATGTATGAAAAATTCCTTTTTTGGATAACCTATCTTTGATATAGCATTTCTATTAACTAGTAATCCTACAAATGATGCCATGTCAATATCTTTAATAGCTACTTTTGTATCTTCAGGTGTTATTTGTTTTTGAATAGGTAGTCCTTTTTTAAAGTTAAAGTAGCCTCTGTGATGATATAATATGTTGTTATTAAGATCTACCTTTAGACTTGCAAGTGCTACTGTATCATCTAAGTGATAGTATGGTGTTAATTTTTCAAGACATGTTCTTGTTGGAAAGGCATCATCATCCATTATCCATATCCAATCATAATCATCCTCATATGCCATTTTCACACCATGATAGAATCCACCAGCTCCACCAATATTTTCTGGTAAATGAATGTATTTAATTGTTATATTATTCATTGTTTTTTCTGTGGATTCTATAGTTTTAGTATTTTGTGGTGTGTTTTTAATATATCCTTTTTCATAGAGTAATTGTGGTGTGTTATCTGTAGAATTATTATCTACAATGTATATTGCATTGATTTTATGTGTTTGATTTAAAAGTGAATCAATACATTTTAATAGGAGTTGTTTTCTGTTAAAGGTCACAACTACTGCGCATACTGTATCTTTCATAGTTTATTCCTTGTTTAATTTTTGATGCCAATTCCATGCTGTTTCTATTATTTTATCAATATTTACATATTGAGGATCCCATCCAAGTGTGTCTTTTGCTTTTTTGGAACTTCCTATTAGAATTGCTGGATCTCCTTCTCTTCTTTGTGTTTGTGTAACGTTAAAATTCCTTCCTGTTACACGTTTAACAGATTCTATTACTTCTCTTACTGAAAATCCTTGTCCATTACCAAGATTAAATTGATTACTTTGATTGTTTTTATTTAAATATTCAAGAGACAAAATATGTGCATCTGCTAGATCTGTTACATGTATATAATCCCTAATACATGTTCCATCTGGAGTATCATAATCTGTTCCAAAAATTTTTATATCTTCACGTTTTCCCATAGCTGCATCAAGTATTAATGGAATTAAATGTGTTTCTGGATTGTGCCATTCACCAATTATTCCAGATTCATCTGCTCCTGATGCATTGAAATATCTGAGAATAACTGATTTTAGTCCATATGCTGTATCATAATCCTTAAGAATTCTCTCAACCATTAATTTTGTCCAACCATATGGATTTATTGGATTTTGTGGATGATTCTCTGTTAATGGTATTTTTTGAGGTATACCATATGTTGCACATGTTGATGAGAATATGAATTTTTTAACATCATGTTTTAACATTACATTAAGTAGATTCATTGTATTTACCACGTTGTTGTTGTAGTATTTTTCTGGATTTCGTACTGATTCACCTACATCTATAAATGATGAAAAATGCATCACTGCATTAATATCATATTTAGTAAATATGTCATCTACTTCATTGATATTTGCAAGATCACACTTACATAACGTTCCCCATTTAACTGATTCTTCATGTCCATAACTTAAATTATCTAAAATTATTGTTTCATATCCCCTTTCATTTAAAACTTTATTTACATGGGACCCTATGTAACCTGCTCCACCTACAATTAATATCATATTATTACTCCTATTTGATTTAAAAAAAAACATTAAATATATTATATATTACTTTATATAAAATATAATTATAGTATTTTATCATTCTAAGTCTAAAAATACACCAAGCCAATATATTGGGGATTGATTAGACAAGTAATATGCGATATAATTGAAATATTAAATTCATAAAATATGTTAAAACCCACGGGCCGTGGGGGATAGCTCGATTAATCTAAACTACAAAAATAGTTTATTGCCCGAGAAACACAACCATAATAGTTGGGTAGGTCAAGAAAGTGATAAAGATGAAAAAAATAATACCTATATTGATAATTGTAGGATTATTCTTATGTAGTTCCATGGTATATGCTTCTAATAACATGAAAGACATGCCACGACCAGAATTAGATGGTAGTAATGTTACTGGAGAATGTTATAAAGTTATTGATGGAGATACAATCTATGTTTCAGGTCTAGGTAAAGTTAGATTTGTTGGAGTTAATACTCCTGAACGTGGAGAAGAAGGATACTACGAAGCAAAAAACTATGTAAAAGAAAGATGTTTAGGAAAAATGGTTACTATTGATGTGGATGATGCAAAACACTTTGATAAATACAATAGAACATTAGGTGTTGTGTATGTTGATGATAGTAACTTAAATCAAGAATTATTAGAAAAAAATCTTGCAGAAATAATGTACATACCACCATCTGAATTTAATCCATACAGTTGGGCTGTATAACCTTATTTCTTTACTTATTATTTTTTTATAAAAGAGTTTATATAGTATAATATTCACCATCAGCACGTTTTACTTTTTTAAGTAAGTTTTTATTTTCTAGGGAAACAGTTATGTTGTATGTTCTTTTAGGTGATAATTCTAATTCACCATAGAGAAGAGCACCCTCTAATACGTATCTTGGAGCATAACCATTATATTTGGAGATTACATTTTGAATTATTACATATGCATCTTCTTCTGTTTTATTTAGCATGTAACTCTTTAGTGCTGATTTATCTTCAACAACCTTTGTTTCCAAATACAGGTCAATATAATGCACTTCTTTAGCATCTGAATCTAGTTTTATGAAATTTTTTTCTTGAAGAGCTTCTAATAGATCTATTAAACTTGTTTCTGACAGTTCTAATATATCCTTTATCTTATTGTAAGGTATCTTTTCAGGATATTTATCTAAGTTATTTTTAATTAATAAAAGAATTTTATTTTCATTTTTAGTAATTACTTGCAATTACTTTACCCCATATTATTTTTGTTTATATAAAATATAGTTTCTATTTAATAATTATATAATATTTTAGCTCCTTTGATAAGTCATTGTTGACTTAACTGTTGTGATGTTGTTTTTGTATTTTCTGTTGTGTTTATTATTTGTTTTATTAATAAT
>NZ_MUZW01000009.1:0-5974 GCF_003266085.1 Methanosphaera sp. DEW79
CGTTTAAAAGAGTAGAAACACGAGCAAAACTAACACTAGTATTTTGGGATTTAAAAAAATATGAAAAGTTATATTCCACTGAACTTCTAACAGTGACGTTTTATACTCTATTTTTAAGTATTATTATTTATAGATATATAATCAAAGATTAAAACTAAAAGTTACACTGTAGTATTTGGTGTATAATTTTAGTATGGAGTTGTATTTTTTTATGACTGAATTAGATACATTGAAAGAAAACATGATTAGCGAAGACCATGAAGTTCGTCTAGAAGCATGTAAAGAATTAGTAGATTATCCTACAGATGCAATTGATATATTAATCAACACATTCACTGATAAAAATCCTCTTGTAAGATTTCAGGCAGCTAAATCCTTAGCTTCAATAGGTCAAGATTCTATTAAACCATTAATATCTGCACTAAAAAGTGATAATATTTTAGTTCAAAAATATGTTATTTTGGCTCTAAAAGATATTGGTGATGATACTGTAGCAAAAGAACTTATAAATGCTCTTGGTTCTGAGGATTTTGCTATTAGAAAGTTTGCAGCAAAGGCACTTGGGGAAATGGAAGTAAAAAGTGCGGTAGACCCTATTATTGAACTTTTAACTGATGATGATTGGGGTGTTAGAACGTCTGCAACAAAGGCTTTAGGTGATATTAAGGATAAAAAAGCTATTGATCCTATTAAAAAAGCACGAAGGGCAGCAACTGGTGATAAAGACTTTAAAAAGGTTGCAAACAAAGCTCTTAAAAAAATTGATCCTAAACCTAAGAAGAAAAAAGCTAAATCTAAAAAATAATATTACTTTTTTCCTATTTTTCATATTTTTTCTAAAATATCTTATTTTATCCTAACTATAGTGTATGTGTATTTAGTATATGGGGATTGTTTTTCTATAGAATGAAATATTTTTTTATAATTAAGAGCATGTAATAATTCTATTTTGTGTTTTCAACAAGATTTTGTTTTACTATGTTTATAATTATCAAATATTTTGTGTTGTTTTCTATAAGTATATTTAATAAAAAGATATACAATTAATAGGACAAATAATTGTCACATACTTAATTACTGGAAAAAAGAGGATATTTGTTGGATACTCATTAAATATTATTATAGTAAAATTTTTTTAGATTATTTTTATAAAAATGATTGATTTTTCATTTTTTTTGAATTTAAGATTAATATTTCTTTTTTTAGTTATGTTTATATACTTTTAAATTTAATATAATTTCATGGTGTAATTTAAATAGGGATTATATCTGATTATATATGTGTAATATATAATAAAGTAAGAGAGGTGATATTTTTGGTTAATAAACAAGGATTTATGTTTCTTTTTTGTACAGTATTCTTAATATTTGTAGCCTTATCAGCAGTAAATGCAACAAATATTAATGATACACCAACTACTATATCTTCAAATAGTGATATATGTGTAAATAATACAATTAGTATGAATACTTCAAAAGATAAATCCTACTTTAAAAATATAATAAAAAATCAAACAAATAAAAATATAAATAAAGATAATTTAATTAAAGAAAGTAAACAAGTAAATTCAAATAAAACCATAACATCCAACACACAAAAATCAAATACAAATAAAAAATCACTAAAAACTACAAATAACACATTAAATGTAGATACAAATGGTACTGAAACAGCTTATTTTTTTATACATTCAAATGGTGAATTACAAGAAAATATTACAGAAAAAGGAAATTCAACTGAATTTGCAGCAAGAAATTATATACCTCAGACATCTTCTGGTGGATCAAGTTTGACATGGGATGGAACAGTGAATATGTCACAGATTATAAATGATTGGCATATTAATAGTGCTTCTACTAACTGGGTAGTTGAAACCAAGGGACAATATGCTCTTAACAAATACATAATCAAAACACCAGATGGTCTTAAAACATTCCTAAAAGTAAATGATACAACTAAATATGTAAGTGAAAAACAATCAAAACAAATACTTAAGAATTTTTATCCTGATATGTACAGTAAATACTATAATAGTTCATATAGAATAATTGAAACAAATTATATTTACTTCCCCTACTCAATAAAAAGAGAAAAATATGATAAATTAATTCACATTGATGGAATTATAATTCCTTACTATGTATTTGAATTAATTCCAGGTCATGATAAAGATCCAATAAATAATATAACAAAAAAACCAAGTACAACCAAAGCAACAATATTAAATTCTACTTATAAAAATAGTAAATTAAATATCACAGTACTTGATGCTAATACAAGTGCAGTAATAAAAAATGGAACTGTATTTGTAACATTACCAAATGGAACAGAAGTAATGGGAGTAACTGACAATAATGGTAACGTAGTAATTCCAGTAGATTTATCTGTTGGTGAATATGAATTACCTGTAACATTTATGGGAAATGAAAATTATACAGTATCTAACACAACAGTATTAATAATTATCCAAAAAATATACACAAACATAAAAGTAGAAGCAACCAATACAAAGGTAAATAAAACAAACATAATCAAAGTAACACTTACAAATGGTAATGGTCTTGTTGGAGAAAAAGTAGTACTAACAATTGATGATAAAAAATACAATTTAATAACCAAAGAAAATGGAGTAGCAACATTTACAACATACTCATCTTCTATTGAAAGAAATAAGGTTTTAGTAACTGTAGAATACTTTGGAAATGAAAATATAGGATATGATTCCTGTATAAACAGTACAGAATTTAATGTAGAAAAATTAAATACAAAAATTACAGTAAATCAGATATCAAATGCAATAATAGGACAGAATATAACATTAACTGGTAATTTAACAGATGAATTTGGACACATAGTTTCTAATGAAAATATAGTACTATGTTTTGAAAAAGATAATAAAAATATTACAGTATCTACGAATTCAAATGGAACATATACATTCACATATAATGTATATAGAGAAGGATCTTTTGATGTAATCATATACTATTATGGAAATACAGCTCTAAATCCAAGTAGTATTGGATTTCATACTTATGTAGTAAAAATAAATACAAATATCACAGTAAATCCAGTGGCAAATACAACAGTAGATAAAAATGTATCAATAAAAGGTACACTCAAAGATGAATTTGGAAATATAATGCCAAATACAAACATTAAAATAAGAATAAATAATGAAACATATCAAGTAACAACTGATGCTCAGGGTGAATATGAATATATATACAAAACAACAATGGAAGATACTCTTGATGTAACTGTAGCATATCATGGTAACAATACACACAATCCAAGTATTATAAAAACATCATTCAATGTACGTAAACTAAATACAACGTTATCTATTATACCAAGTCCACCTTTAAAAGATGGAGATAAAATATATATAATGGGATATTTAGAGGATGAAAATAAAAATCCAATAGCAAATGCAACTATCACAATAACATTTGGAAATAAAGTATATAATGTAACAACTGATGATAAAGGAAAATATACTGCAATTGAAATAGCAAACAGTTCTATTCAACAGGGGGTGGTTGTAGAATATATTGGAGATAACAAATATGCTACCTCATTAAACAAGACAGAATATTATGTTGATAAAATATATACAAAAATATCAGTAAACAATATAGATCAAGTACCAGTAGGTTCAACAGTAACTATAAATGGTACACTTAAAGATGAATTTGGACATGTCTTGCCAAATACTCCAATAGAAATAGATATAAATGGTAAAACTATTCAATTTGTTACAGATGAAAATGGAAATTATGCATATAATTATACCCTATCTGAAATGAAAAAAGCAAGTGTATCAGTAAGTTATCTTGGAAACAGTACTTATTATTCTTCAGATGCTCAAACAGCAATCACAGTTCGTAAAATAAAAACAACAATAACTCTAGATCCAGTTAGTGATATACCTTATGGAAAAAACATAACAATATCTGGAATTTTAAAAGATGAATTTGGAAAACCACTTTCAAATGTAAACATATCTGTAGTAATAAATGGTGAAGTAAAAAGTAGTAATGTTACAACAGACAACAATGGAAAATATTCAATGAATGTTACTAAATCAAATGTTGGTATAAAAAATATTATAGTATCATATGATGGAAATCTAACACATTATGCATCATCAAACTCTTCATCATTAAATGTAACTACTATAAACACAACCATAACAGTAAATACTACACATAGTGTGAAAATAGGATCTTCAATTATTATAAATGGTGTACTTAAAGATGTATATGGAAATATTTTACCTAATACAGAAGTTATAATAGTTGTTAATGGAAAAGAATACACAATTATGACTAATAATGAAGGATACTATGAAATGCCATATACTACATATATTATAGGTTCAAGATTAGTTCTAGTGAAATACTTGGGAAACAGTACATATAATCCAACAAGTAATCAAACAAACTTCTATGTAAATCCTATAAACACAGCAATAACAGTAAGTACAAATTTAACTAATGGTAGTGTGAAATTTGGTCAAAGTATATTAATCAATGGTACAGTATATGATGAGTTTGGAAATATTCTACCAAATACTGAAGTTTCAATTATTATTGATGAAGAAACATACACAACAACAAGTGATGTTAATGGAAAGTATCAATTCATACGTAAAAGTCAATCAATAGGAATAAAAAAAGTAATTGTTCAATATAATGGAAATTATACTTATAATCCATCATCAAATGAAATATATTATACAGTAATACCATTAAATACTAAAATAGTTATAAATCATGTGGAAGATATAAAAATTGGATCTTCTACATATATTAATGGAACTATATATGATGAATTTGGTAATATATTACCTAATACTGAGTTAAGCTTTTTAGTAAATGATAATTTGGTGTATAATTTATCAGATTCTGAAGGAAACTTTAAATTTAAATATACTCCAGAAACTGCAGGAATAATTAATGTAATAGTGGGATACATTGGAAATTCTACTCATAATCCATCAGCAAACACTACCTCATTCAATGTAAATAAAATCAATACAAAATTAACAGTAACTTCTAATAATACTATAGAGATTGGAAAAAATACTTCAATTGAAGGTACACTTAAAGATGAATTTGGTCATGTTTTATCTAACTTCAATATAACACTTAATATTGGTGGTAAATTAGTAAATGTAACAACAAATGAATTTGGATATTATAAAACAACATTCATTCCAACACAAGAAGAAACAATTAGTATAATTGGATTTTATGGTGGTAATGCATTATATAATCAAGTAGAAAATAAAACAATAATCAATGTAACAAAAATCAACACAACCATCACATTAAATAACATAAAAACTACCACATATGGTAATAATGCACAAATAAGTGGTACATTAACAGATATTTATGGAAACATAATATCTAATGTAAATGTTACTTTAATGATTAATAATCGTCAAGTTATTGTAACTACTGATGAAAAGGGAGTATTTACATACACTTATAAAACAGATTTTGTGGATATAAATGAAGTCCAAGCTATCTATTATGGAAATGATACATATAAAATGAATGGGGATATAAAATATTTCTTGGTAGTTGGTATTGAAACATCAATTTCTATAAATGAAATAAAAAATACTACAATGTCCACACATGTTCTAATCAAGGGTACACTCAAAGATGAATTTGGAAATATCATGGCAAATACAAAAGTAGTTCTTACAGTTAACAATCAAATGGTATCTCTAGTAACAGATGAATTTGGACACTACACATATGATTACATAACAAATGTTCTGGGAACAAATGAGGTATATGTGATATATGAGGGTAACAATTCACATGATTATTCAACTAATGTAACTTCATTTAATGTAAGAAAAATAAGTTCAATTATAGATGTAAATAAAATATCTACAATAGTAATTGGAAATAATGTTACAGTAAATGGTACACTCAAAGATGAATTTGGAAAT
>NZ_MUZW01000048.1:0-19579 GCF_003266085.1 Methanosphaera sp. DEW79
AAAAAAAGGATAAAAAAAAGTTAATGTTTTTTTAGAAAGTCATTTATTAACCAGGATGCTATACTAATATTTGATTCTGGAACATCAATATCCTCTTTATTAAACCATTTAGCCTCTAATATTTCATCACCATCAACCTTTATTTCTCCACCATCATAATCAGCACAAAAACCTAGCATAAGTGAATTAGGAAATGGCCATGATTGACTTTTTTGGTATTGTATATTCTTAATATCTATTCCAACTTCCTCTTTTACTTCCCTTCTAACAGCATCTTCTATTGATTCACCAGCCTCTACAAATCCTGCAATTAATGCATATCTTATCTTTGTATAGTAACTGTGTCTTGCCATTAATAGTTTTCCATTATTATTTATAGCCACAATAATTGCTGGTGCTATACGTGTATAATGCATCTGTCCACATTTAGGACATAGAAGCATCATATCTTTTTTATCAAGTACTGTTTTTGTTCCACATCTTCCACAGTACTGATATGAACTATACCAATCATTTACTAAAACAGCACGTGTTGCTATTTGATATAATAATGGATCTATATTATAAATCTCAATTAAGGGTATAAACTCTATATCATCACTTGTACTAACTACAAATGCATCCTTGTTTTTATATGTACCAATATATAGTACATAGTTTATATTAAAATCTATTTTATTTAATGTTGTTAAAAAAAGATGATTATCATCTAAATATACTTCTCTTTTAGAATTAATTATAAAGTAATATGCTTTATCATCAGTTCTATAATCTTGACTAAAATCTATTTTATAATCATTATACATTGAACTTTCTATCATGTTAATAATATTTATTTTTCATAGTTATTTATAATTAAATAGTTTTTTTATGAATAAAAATAGTAACTTAAGTTAAAAATTCATATAAATAGTATAGAAACGTATATATAAAAAAATAAATAAATTAGTATATAATTTTTAAAAATTATATTATATGGGAGGAAAAAAAATGGATGTGTTAGATTTAATTAAGGAAGCATTTTATTATCCAATAAATGATTATAAAAATTGGCTTATAATTGCAATATTATTCTTATTAAATACAGTACTTTCATCTTATGTAATTAGTAAAGGTGGTGCTGTAGGTATTATTGGTTCAATAATATCTTTATTAATAACCATAATTATTGCAGGAGTAACTGTAGCTGTAATGAGAAATACATTTAACAATTCAAATAATGTTCCAATGATAGATTTACAAATCAACTTCGTTGATGGTATTAAGTATTCTATTATATCAATAGTATATTCAGTAATACCTGTAATTATTGCTTTAATAATGGGAATATTCACTGGTATTTATTCTACTATTGATAAAATCCTAACAACAGTGGTTCAATCATCTGTAGCTACTAATGCTACACCTGATGTAATAATTCAAGCAATTCCACAAGATTTATTAGTATCTTTTGGTATGAATATATTGATTATAATGTTTGTATTTATTATATTGTCTATAATTGCTGCAATACTACTTGCAATTGCAGAAGCACGTTTTGCAGAAACTGGAAGTATTCTTAGTGCATTTGATTTAAAAGCTATATTTGATAAAATTAGTAGTATTGGATGGGGAAACTACATAGTATTCTTAATTTCATTAGCCATAGTACTTATTGTACTTGGAATAGTATCTGGAATTATTGCATATATTCCATATATAGGGGCACTTATTTCTGGATTTGTAATTGATTCATTCTTAGTTTTATTTATAGCCAGAGCAATTGCATTAATATATCAACAGGGATATTAAATTACTAGAAAAAAATATACTTTTTTTTCTTTTTCACTTTTTTTTTAAAACTGCTTTTTTGTATTTAATTGAATATGATTTTTATTAGGTTATTTTTATTAGAATTAAAAATGTATTATACTTTTATCATGAAATTCATTAATAGAGAAATTAAATAATTTTAAAAATATCATTCCCATTATATTAAAACAGTATATGTTAATTTATTATAATTCTATAAGGTGTATATTTAGAATTATAAATAATTCACTATACTCATACAATACTAATTTACTCCACACATTAATCTATATTCCAATATTCTTATTTAAAAAAAAATATTAATTTTATAAAAATAATAGTAATACATGTATATCTATAAGTACATATTTCAAATTAAAAATATAAGTAGTATTTATATTCAAGAATCATTTAATAATCATATAATATATGATATTTCATTGAAAATAACCTTAGTTAGTTTTAATTTAAACTAGGAAAAATAATATAGATAATATAGATTTAATTTTATAAAATAATTTTTAAAAAAAATAAAAGTTGGAGGTTAAAAAATAAGTAAGTGATAAAAAAAACTTCAACTTATAAATTTGCTAAAGCTTCTTTAACTGCTTCAATATCATCAGATACTTCAACAGTTTTATCCACTGGTTCTAAGTGTTTGATGTTACATCTTTTGTTTTTAACTTCGTTTCCTACAATTTCTACAAAGTTTTCATCGATAACATCTACAATAACACATTTTTTCCCAGTTTCTCTTCCTGCGATTTTAACACATACTCTTCCTTTTTCTATTGCTGGCATAATTATTCACCTATTTATTTTTTATTTTCAATACATTTCTTTATAATGTTAACTGTTGATTCAATATTAAAGGTATCAGTATTGATAATTAGATCATAAATATCTAAGTTATCAATATCAATATCATGAATTTCCATATATCTTTTACGTTCACTAGCTGTACGTTCAGCTATTTCCTGTTTTACTGTATCAAGGCTTTTGTCTTCTCTGTAACTTATGCGTTCTGCTCTAACATTATCTGGAGCCTTAAGCCATATACGATAATCAGCATTAACAAAGAATGCAGAAATTCTTCCTTCAACTATTAAATTTTCAGAATTGTTAGCTATTTCAGCTTGTCTTTTATCTAAAGCTTTATCAATATTATCATTACCTTCAGCAAACTCACTAAATTCTAGTAAAGTCATGTTATTTTCAACAGCCATCTGTCTAAAAACATCTCCTGCAGATATAAATGGTATATTTATCTCCTGAGATAATGTTTTAGCAGTAGTTGAAGTACCAGTACCTGCAAGTCCACCTATAGTAATAATCATAATGATCTAGCCTCTTTTTTAATAATTTCTTTAGTACAGTTTGTACAATACATTCCACCATAAGGTCTGTTTGGTCTTCTTTGATTTTTAGATAATTTTCTAATTTCGTATGGTCTTCCTCTTGGAACTGCATCTAATACTTTTCCACATTTAGCACATACATGTTTAGAAGGTTTTTTCTTCTTATAGTGTTCTACTTTTCTTCCACCAGGAACTCTTTTCAAAGTTCTTTTGAATGTTCCATTTCTAAATCTTGGTGCAGACATTGATTTTATCCTCCTTTCTATTATATTTAATTTCTTTCTTTTATTATTTAGTTAATTGATAATAATACATTATTATACAATTACATTGTATTTAATCCAAATATTCTTCTGAAGATGAAGCTCATTGTAAATGAAGCTAAAATATACCATCCAAAGAAGTTTATTGTTAATGGATTTGCTTGAGTCCAAATTATATTCCATACAGGAATTAATAACAAGTAATATTGTACTGATGCAATATTAATTACCACATGACTTATTGCATAATTACCTATCATACCATAATAAATTATTAATATAGGAATTGTTGTAATAATTGTAGGTTTAAGTTGCATAGTCATTAATTCCTTATTTTTAGGTAAAAGTTCTGCTTGTTTTTTCTGAACCTTTGCCAAAGCCTTTGGATCTCCTGACTTTTGTGCTGCTTGAAATTCCTTCTGTAATGCTTTCATTTCAGCTTGAAGTTCATGCATCTTATCAAAGTCTATTAAGAGCTTTTGCAATACTACAATAATAAATGCAATTATAGTTGCAATTATGAATATTGTTAGTATTGGATTTGATGGCGTAGGATCAAGACTTAATAATGGATTTAGGAGAAAGTCTAAATAACTCATCTTTTATCCTCATATTAAAATATTTATGATAAAATTTCAACAATTTCAGCTACTGCCTTGTCTAATCCATCATCATTGTTTTGAACCATTGCAACAGTACATCCTGTTAGTACTGCATAACTCATAGCTGTTGCTCTGGACATAGCTTGATGTAAATCTATTTCATCAGCATATTCCATGTCACGTTTACGAGTATCATCTGTCATTCTTCTGTACATGATTTCACTAGGTTCAGCTTCGATTAAAATAAACTGTGTTGGTTGTAATTCTTCTAAAACCCATTTAGGTAATCCCGGAAGGAAACCTTTTGGTGTTTTAATAGTACAGTGTGTATCAATAATAACATTATCATTCTGAGCCATGTCATGTATACGTTCTGCTGCTTGTTTTTGAACTTCTTTTTGAATTTCAGGATCAAGTTTACGCATATCATCACGTGATTCAACTAATCCTTTTTCACTTGCAATATCAAACATTACATTTCCATAGTTAATATTTACATAATCAACTTCTTCTAATACTTTGTTTAATACTGTTGTACTACCAGTACCAGGAATTCCTGCAAGTACTACTATGTTCATTATTAATCCCTTCAATTTTATTTTTATATAAAATATTTTTCTTCTATTAAAAGAAAAATTAAATGTAGTAGAATAAAAACTTAAGTTCTTATTCTATTACAATATACTTCTAATTTTCACCTAAGAATTTTCTCATCATTGGATGCATATCCATGAGTTGTTCTTTAGCTATTTCCTCATATAATTTATATACTACACCAACAGTTAAAAGTACACCAGTACCTCCACCAAGAGCACCAGTTAAGTCTGCTACAAACGCAAGTAAACCTACAAATGCTCCACCTAAAACTGTGATTGTTGGTATGTATTTATCCATAATTCTTTTGAACTGAACTTTACTACTTCTAAATCCAGGTACCTGAACACCCATATTAGATAATTGTTTTGAAACTTCTTTAGGACCAATTCCACTAATTTCAACCCATAATAAAGCAAATACTACAGATAATGCTACAAATACTATTCCATAAATTATTACTTTTAATGGATCTGTAAATAACACAGATATACTTGAAGGTGTTGTTAAGTAATAAGCTATACCACTTATTGCTTGACCATTTGAAACCTCACCAAGTATTGGAAAACCTGCTGATTGGAATATACCTGCAAATAATTGTACATTTAAGAATAATGCACTTACAAGTATAACAGGCATGTTACTAGCATATACAAATTTTAAAGGATATTTTGATCTAGCTCCTTTTACTCCACCATATGATAATGGAATTTCAACCCTCATACTTTCAGCATAAACTACAACTAAAAATACTATTATAGTTGCAATTACTGGTATTAATAAACCAAAGTTTGGTTGACCTGTAATAAGTGAATATATGAAGTTAGGTATATCACCTGCTGGAGCTGTAGATCCAGCTGCTGGTAGGAAATTAAATGCTCCTACAAGTATTGTCTGGGATACTCCTGCGGCAATGAATAAACCAATACCACTTCCGAATCCCCATTTACTTACAACCTCATCCATGTAGATGATTAATATACCACCAAGAACCATTTGTATTATAAGTACTAAGACATAATCATTACTAATTGGAGGTAAAGAACCTGTTACTACAAGAACTGCACCTTCAAATAAAGTAAATAATATTGCTAATAGTTTCTGTGTTCCTTGGAATGCTGCTTTATCTTCTTGTTTTGATAAGTCTAAATTAATCAGTTTTCCCCCAACTAACAATTGCATCACAATTGAAGCAGTTACTATTGGACCTATACCCAAAGTAAGTATTGAACCAAAGCTTCCTGCAAGTACTGATCTTAATTGTGCGAATTGATCTATAGCTGTTGGACTTAGACCAAATAATGATACTTGTGTTAACACGAAGTATAATATTAATATTATTCCTGTCCATTTAATTTTCTCTTTAAACCCAAGATGCTTATCAGGATTTGCTACTTGTGGCAAAAGGGAATAAAATGGTTTAATACTATCTAGTGATGACATATTTACTCCCATGAATAGATATAATTTCTAGTTTACTTAAAATTATATAATTTCAGCTATACCGCCAGCATCTTCTATTTTTGAAATAGCACTTTGTGAGAATTTAGGTGCTTTTATAGTTATTGCAGTAGATAATGAACCTTTACCTAATACTTTATTGTAACCTAATTGTGTTACATCAAGTACTATTTGTCCATCTTCTTTAACAGCGATTTCATCAGCTAAAAGTTTTTCAATATTGTTATCAATTACAGAAAGATTGATAGGTTTAAATTGTTGGATTGTTTTTTGTGGACGTTTAAATCCATATTTACCGAAGTGTTTAGGATCGTTGATTACCATCCAAGTCCAGTGGTGTTTGTTTCCTCCAGCTTGTCCACGTCCTCCACGGTGACCTGCACCTCTTCGTTTTTTAGTACAACCTCCACCTACAGATCTTGAACCTCTTTGTTTTCTGATTTTTTTAGTTTTTCTTATCATTTATGACACCTACAATATTAAATCATTTTTTCAAGTAATTCATTAATTTCTTCAGATCTGTAACCAAGGGATCCTCCTTCTACAAAAGTTTTCTTTGTATTTTCATATCCTTTTCTAGGAGGATTTAAACGGAATAATGGTTTTAAGCCAGAATCTTTTAGGGTTGTTTCTTCATTATAGATAGCAACTGCTAATGCTTCAACTGAATCATAGTCAGTGTTTTCTTTAACATATTCATCAGTAACTCTTTTGTTACCTGGAAGTCTTCCTCTTTCAGATACTAATAATTTGAAAGTGTCTTCTGAAACTTCTCCCCATGTTATGTAATCTTTTGCTTTTTGTAACATTCCTTTGTAACTTGGTGTTTCTGGAATTACTACTGCATGACTGATTCTTGTAAGATTAAGCATGTCAAGTGTATCTGCAATATTTTTCTTAATTCCAGTTCTTCCTCGAATTCTTATAATAGCATACATAATTACACCTCAATGTTTAATCGATTACTCCAAGAGCTTTAAGGTCTTTTTCACTTGATTTTACACTTGATAATTGTTTAAGTGCATCGAATACTGCGCCTGCAAAGTTAATTGTAGTTTGTGTTTGTCCACTACACATGGACCATACATCTGCTATACCTGCTAATGAAAGAATAGTTTTTCCTACATTACCAATTGCAAGACCTACACCTGCTGGTGCTGGAATTAAAGTTGCACTTACTGAACTCATTTTACCTTCAATTTTGAAAGGTACTGTGTGTCTTCTTCCACATCCACAACCCCAGTCACCACAACCTCTTCGTACTTTAATAAGGTTGTATTTAGCTGCATCAACAGCTTTTCTTATTGCAGGACCTACTTCTTGAGATTTACCTTGACCAAGTCCCACATATCCATTTCTGTTTCCAACTGCTACTATTACTCTAAAGTTAACTTTTCTACCAGATTTGTGCATTCTTTGAACAAGGTTAACATCCATAACTTCTTCTTCAAGATCTGGTAATAGTGCGTCAACAATTTCTAATTCCATAATAGGAAGGCCTTTATCTAATATTTGATCAATATCAGTTATTTCGCCATCTTTAACTTTACGTCCAAGTTCTGTTTTTGGTTCCCAATTCTCAATATTGAACTTGTTAGTATTGTTCTTGTTGTTTGATCTATTTGATCTTTTGCTCATTGTGTTGCCTCATCTATTTTATTTTTAACGCTTTCAAAATGATCTGGTATTTCTTCAGGAGATAATCCACATCTTATGTAATTAGCGAATTTAGCATTTTTCTCATCATCATCCATACTTTCAGCATATTGTGCTATGTGTTCTCCTCTGATTCTTGAATCTTCAGGTAATATGGAATCATTATGTGGTATGTATAAACCAGCATCTAATGCTCCTTTAAGAACTGCATAGATTTTTGTTCCTTTGATGGAAGGTTGAACACCTATATCGAGTATAGTTTCATCATATCCTTCATTTAATGCTTTTTTACCAAATAAATAACCGGTAAGATAAGCAGCAGATGTGTTTTTACCATTACCTAACCATCCAAACTCTTTTAAGTTTTTGGAAGTAGCAGAAACTAATGTTTCATCACCATTTTCTCCAATTTTAACTAGTTGAGTTATTGTGTGGTTAGAAGTAATTCTAACAACCATTCTTGTTTTATCAAGATCAACTAATTTATATCTTTTGTTATAATTAGTTTTTCCTTCTCTTCTTCTTTTGAATTGTACTTTATATGTTGCTCCTCGTGCCACTTTCTATTCCCCCGTTTCTTTAAGCATTCCGTGGTCTTTAGCATAAGTTTTCATATATGATTTACTTCTGAATGATCCACCTTTTGCCATATTATATAATTTACGGTATGTAGTTTTATCTATTTCATCGTTAGCACGCATGTCTTTAAGAACAACTCTTAAAGAACGGATTGTACTCATCCATGCTTGTTTTTTAGGAGTTCTTGCTTTTTTAGCCCCTTTTCTACTACCATGGCCTTTTCTTCTTCCTTTACTTTTTTGTTCAGCGTTCTTTTTGCTTCTGTAACTGCTTATTCCGTTAACAGGTTTTGCTTTGATAACACCATCATTAATCAAAGCTCTAATACTGTTTCTTGTAATTGCTCTGGATACTTCTTCCATATGTTCTGGATCTATCCATACCCTGTTTACCCCTACTTTTAGGATTTTTGCAGCTAATTTTTTCTGTGTAGTAAGATTCATGAAAATCCTCCTAATATAAATAAATTGATTAAGATTATTACTATAATGTATTCAAAATTGAACCATTACTCTTTTTAATCTTAATTTAATATTTTAACTCCGTATTGTTGAGCTTTTGCTACAATTAACTGTCTTTTTCTTTTTCCAACTGTTGCACTTATCCTTGCTGCATCAGTTTCTGGATTTAAAGCTTTGATTTCTTCAGCATTTTCGACTAGTATATCTTTGTAACCTGATGGATGTAATCCTCTTGTTGCTTTTGGACTACCATATCCAACTCTAGCCATTGCAGGTTTTCTTGCTTGGTATCGTCGTCTTTTACTTAGTTTTCCTCTAGGTCTGCGATAACTATCACCAAGTTTTTTATATCTCCAATGTTCTTGTCTTTTGAAGGTTGGTTTTTTAGTCATAGTAACTTCCTCTTATTAAATTTTTTTATTCTAATTCTTCCTGTCTTTTATCCACTAAGTAAATTCCGTCTTGGAAAATACGAGGGTCGCGACCTTTAATTTTGGTTGCTTGTTCAATATTTGCCATTGTTTGACCAACGTGTTCCTTGTTAATACCAGTAATTGTTACATCTTCACCTTTTACTGATACTTTCACATCATCACCAATGATTTTTGCTTTACGTGGACTTCTTTCTCCAAGGAAGTTGTCAATTGTTACAATTTTACCCTGAACTTTCACAGTCATTGGAAAGTGAGCATAAACAATTTTCATTTTGTAAGTAAAACCGTGATCTACACCATATATCATGTTTGAAATGTGTGATCTTATAGTTCCAACCATAGCCTTATCTTTTTTATTTGGGAATGCTACTTTAACTGTAACATTTTCTTCATCATTAGAAATGGTAATTTTATTATGGTTGAAGTTCCTCTTAATTTCTCCACCATTTCCTTTTACTGTTACTTCACTTCCATTGATTGTTACAGTAACATCTTCAGGAATAGGGATGATCTCTGTTATATCTGCTAATTTAACCATGTTTTCACCTTTAATTTAATAAACATATACTAATAATCTTCCACCAATTCCAGCTTCCTTAGCTTCGTGGTGAGTCATTACCCCTTGAGGTGTTGTTACTATTAATATACCAAAGTTTTTTGCTGGTAAGTATCTTTTCTCATAATCTTCGAACTCTGTATTTTTTACAGCGTGACGTGGTTTGATAACTCCACATTTGTTTATGTTACCAACTAATTCAACATTGAATATACCAGCTTTTCCATCATCAACTAATTCGAAATTACCTATATAATTTTCCTTTTGCATTGTGCTTAATACATGACCAATAAGTTTTGATGCTGGTTTAATAACACAACTATCATTACCTTGTAACTCATTGTTTCTAATGTTTGTTAATGCATCTGCAAGAGGATCCATAAGAGACATTCTATAAACACTCCTTTTAATTGTATTTTTTAAATCCGATTTTTGGAGCTATTTCTCTAAAGCATTGACGACAAAGATTTAAGCCGTATCTTCTTACAATAGCAGAATGGTCTCCACATCGACTACATTTTCTTGCTGCTTTCCCGTATTTTCTTGCCACATAATCACCTTCTATTCTATAGTAACATTGAAGTTTTCTTTCATATATTCAATTGATTCTTCTTTTGTAACTCTTTGTGCTTGTGGTAATTTTTTAGGTCTTAATCTTCTTTCTTTGATTCTGTGACCTGGTTTTTGGAATGTAACAGAAACATCCATACCAAATATTCCTATATCTGGGTCATATTTTACACCAGGAATATCAATATGTTCTCTTATACCAAAAGAAACATTACCTTCTTTATCAAATTGAGAAGCTTTTATCCTATTTTCTAATCCAGAAAGTACCATGGATATGATTTTATCAGCTTTTTCTCCTCTTAAAGTTACTTTACATGCAATAGGCTGTTTTTTTCTAATTCCAAACTCAGGGTTTGTAACTTTTGAATAGGTTCTTACAGGTTTTTGATCTACAAGAGTTTCAATTAATTTTTCTGCTCTTGTTAATTTTTCTCCACCTTCACCTACACCAATGTTTATAGTTGCTTTTGCAATGAAAGGTTTTTGCATTACGTTCATGTTTAGTTATCTCCTACTAATGATATAACTGGTTTATCTTGACCTACAACAAATACATATCTTGCTAAAGTTAAGAATGAACCTTCTTCTGTTTCCATTAACACAGTATTAGATTTTGAAGATTGGGTAATTTTAATTTCATCAATTTTACCAACTTCACTAATGTGTTTACCACCAGTAATTAATCCTAAAGCTCCTTCTTCAAATTTAATTGAGTCAGAAATTTTTTGTTCAGGAATATTTAATAATAAAACATCACCAGTTTTGTAATCATCATCAGCGATTATGTTTCTTCCACCTTCTAAGTTAAGTTGGGTTTTTCCACCTTTAATTGTGGTTTTACCTAAAATTTTAACTAATTTAAAGGTTGAATCTTTTTCTTCAATTTCTTTGAGTACTAATCTTCCTTTGTAATCTTGTAATACTCTGAATGTTTTGTTGATTTTTGGTATTGATATAACATCCATGAAACCTACAGGGAATCTGTGGTTTTTTCTTGGTATACCATCAACAAGTACATCACTATTATTTAGAATTATTTTTGCTTCACGAGAATTAGCTGCTAATCCTAAAATATCTCTTAATACCATTACAAGAGGTATTGATTCTTCTAAAGCATGTGGTCCAGCACTTGTTTTTGTAGTCCAAACTTCTTCTTTTTTGTGAATAGGCCACATTTTAGGTGCTTTGAACCTTTTTAAGTGTTTTCTTGATCCCATATTTGCCATACTTATACCTTCCTATTTAATGCTTGGTTTCTTCTTTCATCATCTAAATAAATTTCAGTTAGAACTAAGTTTGATGGGTGAATTGGTTGGTATAATTTAGATCCATCTTGTTTTTGACTGGATGCTCCATCAACAAGAACACGGTAATTTTTAAGATCTACACCTTCAACTTTTCCTTCAGTTCCTCTAAAGTCACCACGTACTATTTCAACTGAATCTCCTTTTCTTACAGGGAAGGATCTTCTGTTAAATTCTTCTTTAAGATCATCAGAAAGATGTACACTCATTGAGTTGTGACGTTTATGTAGTGGTGCTGTATATAAAGCTTTACGTTGTTTTCTTGGTTGTTTTGACATAATATTCACCTATACTATTATACTTGCAGCACTACCTATTGCTGGCCAAAGATCTGCAGCTTCTTTTGCTATTGGACCTCTGATTTCTGAACCTTTAAGAACACCATCTTCGGTAATAATTACTGCTGCATTGTCTTCAAATTTAACTCTTAGACCATCTGCTCGTCTGTATTCTTTTTTCTGACGAACAACTACTGCTGTTGTAACTTCTCTTCTCATGTCAGCTGTTCCTTTTTTAACAGAAATAACTACCATGTCACCTACTCCAGCTGAAGCAAGTCTTCTTCTTACTCCTTTAAATCCTTTTACTGAAATAATTTCTACTTCACGTGCTCCTGTATTGTCTATACATTTAAGTCTAGCACCAATTGGAAGTGATTTGGAGACGTTGGATGTAATTGCTTTCATATTATCTATTCTCCTTCTTTAACTTCTACTAGCACAAAATGTTTAGTTTTACTAAGTTGTCTACATTCTGCAATTTTTACAGAATCTCCAACTTTAACATCAAGACAATCTGGTTTATGTGCTTTTATTTTAGAATTTCTTTTTTCGTATCTTTCAAATTTGTTTATATACTTATAGAAACTTCTTTCTACAGTAATTGTACGATCTGCCTTATCACTTGTAACTGTTCCTTCTATAACTTGACCTCTTACAGAGAGTTCACCGTGAAATGGACAGTTAGGATCATGACATTCTTTTTCTGGTTGCTTAACATTAATGCCTACCATATTTTCACCTAATTTTTGTAAATTTCTTTTTTATCCGGTCTTCAGGGCGGGCTGTAATAACTTTTCCATCGATAGAAACTTTTTCACCTTGAGGTAGTGTAAATAAAAATACTACATCACTCTTAGGTATTAGTTTCTCATTTTTACCCGTATCTACTCTGATAGTATTACGCGTTTCATCAATAATTATCCCTTTTATTCCAATGAATTTCTCATGTTTACTGTTGATAACCTCAACATTTAAACCTATAAATTCATGTCTGAATACATTTTGTGGAGTTATCATACTAAAACTTCACATTATTGAATATTTCCCTGTTTCAATAAACTAAAATGTTATTGAAATATAATTTAAATCTTCTCTTTTAAATAGACTGAATCTATTTTATTTCTATAGTATCTGAGGAAAAACCCATTCCTGCAAGTACTTCTTTAACTTTTCTTTTATGGTCTCCTTGAAGTTCAATTTGACCTTTTTTGGAAGTACCTCCACAGGCACATTTGGATTTAAGAGTTTTAGTTAATTCACGTATATCAATATCATGTTCATCAATTCCTTCAACTATAGTCATAAGTTTTCCAAAACGACGACGTACTGTATATACTTTAACTTTTTGAACTTCACGAGCTATCTCTTCACAAACACATAGATCTTTTGGAAGACCGCATATTTCACAGATTTTCATCTCTATTTTATTCTCCCTGCTGTTTGTTTTCATTCATTATAGTAAGAACACGGGCTATAGTTCTTCTAGTTTCTTTAATTTTACCAGGGTTGTCTACTCCAGCTACAGCACCTTTACTTACTAAAGTATCATATTCAGCATGAAGTTCAGTAAGTTTTGCTTCAAGGTCTGATGGACTTAAATCCCTTAATTCTTTACTTCTTAAAATAACCATAAGTAATTCCCCTTATTCTTCTAAAGTTTCAACGTCTTCTATTTCTTCAGTAATCTCTTCTATTTCAGATTCTTCAGAAAGTTCTTCTAATATATCTTCACCAGTGATTTCTTCAACTATTTCAGATTCTTGAACTTCAGGAACTTCCTGAGCTACAGGTTCTTCAACATCAACAATTTCAGGTTCACTGATTTCTATATTGTCAGGTAAAGTTACTTCAGGAGGCATGATTCTTACATAAATTCCAAGTACACCAGGTTTTAATTGAACAGTTGCAAATCCTTCTTTAACATATTTAATTGAAGGTTCTCCACATTTTTTAATGTATCCTTCATTGAATTTTGCACAAGCTGATCTTGAACCTCTAATTTTACCGGAAATAGTAACTTCTACTCCTTGAGCTCCAGCAGACATTATTCTTCTAATAATAGAATATGCTACTCTTCTAAATTGCATTCCTCTTTGTAACATTGCTACAACTTTGTGTGCCATGATTCTTGGGTTTAATTCAGGAACATCTACTTCTTTAACTTCCACTTGTGGATTTTCTAGGTCAAAGTTGTTTTTAAGAGTTTTTGTAATAGCTCTTACAGTTTTTCCACCTCTACCAATAACCATTCCTGGTTTTTCAGCATAAACAATAACCATGGTTCCAACAGGTGTTACTTGAATATCCATTCCACCATATCCTGCTCTTTCAAGTTTGGTTTCAAGATATTCATCTATTCGTGTTCTTTTTAATCCTTCTTTAACGAAATCTTTTTCAATCATGTGTACTTAGGCCTCCCCTAATACGATTTGAATGTGTGTAGTAGGTGTATTTGAAGGACTTGCTCTTCCAAATGCTCTTGGAGTCCAACCTCTTATAATTACTCCTCTGTTTGCACAAACGTGAACTAATTTAAGGTTTTCTACATCTAATTCTTCGTTTTCAGCATTAGCTTCTGCATTTTCTAAAACTTTTAAGATTGCAGCTGCAGCTTTAACAGGATATCTACCAGATGGCCATCCTTTTAAATCACTTCTGTGACCTACTTTTTTGTTGTGTCTTTTAAATGGTACAACTGTTTTTTTAGCAATAACATCTTCTAAGAATGCTTTAGCATCTTCTAAATACATGTTACGAATAGTTCTACAGATTTCCACTGAATGTTTAGGAGAAATTTTAAGACTATGACCTGCTGCTTTTGCTATTTTTTCATCAGCTTTAGGTTGGTATGAATAAGTATTTTTCTTTGCCATAAATAACATTCTCCTTATCTATTTAAGTGGTACAAACATTGATGATCTTGTAGCACCCATACCAGGGTCTCCGTGTTGTACTCTTCCACGTGTTTGTGCAAATTCTCCAAAGTAACATCCAATCATTTCAGGTTGTATTGTTACTTCAACAAATTCTTGTCCATTGTAGATACCAAAAGTGTATCCTACCATATTTGGAAGTACAATCATATCACGACAATGTGTTTTAATAACTATTGGTCTTCCACTATCATTTTTCATATCTTTAACTTTTTCCATTTTATCAAGAACTTTTTCTTGTCTTGGTAAAAATCCTCTTTTAAGAGATCTTCTTTGTCTTGATGGTAATAATTCTATAACTTCATCAAGTGACATTTCTTGAAGCTCTTCAAGAGTATATCCTCTGAATTTAAAAATCTTACGAGCCAATTAAGTGCCTCCTTCTATCGTCTTTTACCTGTACGTTTAGCTGCTATGGAACCAACTTTTCTACCTGCAGGTGCATGTCTTGAGATAGTAGTAGGTCTTCCTGGATGTTGTCTGTTACCTCCACCGTGTGGGTGATCTACAGCGTTCATTGCAACACCTCTAACAGTCATCATTTTCTTACCTTTAGCTTTTAATGCGTGATATCTGTTACCAGCTTTAAGGAATGGTTTTTCTTTTCTTCCTCCACCTGCAACAACACCAACAGTAGCTCTACTTCTTGGGTTGAATGCTTTTAATTCACCTGATGGCATTTCAATCATTGTTTTATCAACATCATGTGTAATTAAAGATGCATATGTTCCAGATGATCTTACAAATTTTCCACCATCTCCAGGGTTATTTTCAATGTTGAAAACTGGAGTTCCTTCTGGAATTTCACTTAATGGTAATGTGTTTCCTGGTTCAATAGATGCAGATACACCACATTCTATTTCATCATCAATTGCAATACTTTCTGGTGCAAGAACTAATTTTTCTTCACCATTATCGAATTTAACTACTGCAACTGGTGCTGAACGTCCAGGATCATGTATAATATCTATAACAATACCTGTTAAACTTCCTTCTCTTTCAAGTTTATCATAAGAACGGTATGCTACTTTTCCTCTGAATCTGTGTGATGAACTACGGTATGTTGGAGTTCCTCGACCTCTTCTTTGAATAATCAATCGTTTTCCCATAATTAATCCTCCTATTTAAATCCTACTTAGAATACACCTAATCTTACAGCAATATCTTCTGCTGCATCAGCTTCTTCTAATTCAATTGTAGCAACTTTATTTCCTCTAGGAGTGATATGAGTATTTACGCCTACAACTTTTGTATCGTATAAATCTTGGAAAGCTTCTTTAATTACTCTTTTATTAGCAGATCTACGAACCACAAATGTGATTTTATTTTCATCATAAATTTGATTCATTGTCTTTTCTGATAATTGTGGTTTTATTATTACTGAATATGGATCCATAATAACTAACTCCTATTTTTTTGGAATAAATCTCCAAGTTTTTCTATAGCAGATTTTGTGTAAATTGTTAATCTTCCTGCATGAGTTCCAGGTGCAAGTAATTCTGCGTTAATATTATTTACTTCAACAACATCTACACCAGCATGGTTTCTTGCTCCTAAACTTATTCCACGATCATTACCAACAACTACTAGAGGACCTTTAGGTGTTCTGTATTTTCTTCCTCTTAGTTTTCCTTTACCAGATTTAATTTTTCTTCCTTTTTTAGCTCTTACTATGTCATCCATAATACCTAAATCTTTGAAGATTTCTCTGGTTTCTTTTGTTGTTTTTACAGTTTCAATTTCATCATCTATAACAAAAGGAATTTGTTCAAGTTCTGAAACTTGGTGACCTCTTTGTTCTACTAATTCTTTGTTAGCAGTTGCTGCAATAGCTGATCTTATTGCTAAGGTTCTTTCTTTTTTGTTAATTTTTTCATGATAAATTGTATTTACTCGTGGAGGATGTGCTTTTCTACCACCAATTGCTTGTGGTACAAATGCTGCTTTTGAGGATCCTTTTACACGAGGTACCATTGCTGCTCCTCTACCGGAACCAAATGATTCTGCTGTTGTTCTTTTACCAGCCATTGGGTCTGTACCCCATGGTTGAATTCTAGCAGTTTGCATAGAAATTACAGCTCTTTTAATTACATCTGGTCTGTATTCTTCTTCAAATATTTCTGGGAGCTCAATTTCCTCGGTGATGTCGCCTTTTAATGAATAAACGTTAATTTTTGCCATACTTATCACTCTTTATATTTAGACTCCCTGTTTTGAAGTTGTGCTTATGTAAGATATTTCTGGAGCAGTTACTTGTTTACTTGCATTTCTTACTCCTTTTCTTAAAACAACTAATCTTTTTGATGGTCCAGGTAATGAACCTTTTACTAAGATATAATTATTTTTTACAAATCCATATTTTACAAATCCACCATCTGGGTTTATTAAGTCAACCTCAGATTCATCTCCTATTTTTAGGAGTTTTTTGTTATATTCTGTTCTTTTATGGTAACCCATTTGACCTTGCATTGCAACGGTCCACATTGTTCTGTTAGGTGTCCATGGTCCTATAGATCCAACGTGTCTTTCTATACCACTACGTGCTGCTTTACCATATTGGATTCTTACACCGAATCTTTTTACAGGTCCTTGAACTCCTTTACCTTTGGTGGTAGCTATTGCATCTGTGTATTCTCCTTCTTGGAATACATCTTGAGGTGTAATTTCTTTACCTAATATACTAATAGCATATTCTAATTTATCTTCTACAGATTTTCCACCTAAACCAAATTCAAGAACTTCTGGTTTTTTCTTAGGCACACTGGTAAGTTTTGGTTTTGTATGAATTAGAACTCTTATTTCATCAATGTCATCGATTTTATTTCTTAGTTCTTCAATTTTTGCTTCTATATCATCGAATTTTGGAACTGAGATTTTTCTTGATAATTCATCATCTAAATTATCATTTGCGATAACATCAGTTAAAGTTTTTAATCCGTAAGTTGTTTTTGTGTAAGCTCTAATTCCCAACACTACTAAAGGTGGTGCCTCTAATATTGTAACTGGAACTGAAAGTTCCATGTTTTCTGTTGGAGAACCTTTTCTAGAATCCAGAGCCGTCACGTGGGTCATACCCACCTTGTATCCTGCGAATGCGAGAAGCCCAGCCTCATCGAGTTCTGGCCAGGTACTTACACGAGGTGTTTCTCTAGCCACTCTTTTACGAGGACTGAATGCAACCGATCCTTTTCTTGGTTGGTGATGTCTAGTCATGTTATTTTCTCCTAATTTTATATTTGTTTTAAATGTGTTATTTACAGTTTAAGTAATAAAATACCATTTAATTAAGTAAAATATTCAATATTGCTAATGTACTAGCTACTGCTTCCTCTGTTCTGACTGTTTCAGTACCCTGTTTAGGGACTGTATTAACTTCATAATCGAGTTTACGTTCATTTATTAAGCTGTTTATTCCAGAGTATGGACCTCCGAATAAAATAGCTACATGATTAGCTTGTTGAATGCTTGTTTGAACCTCATCAAGAATAGAATTAATATTTGGAGCATATTTTGATGTTCCAATAACCAAGTCTGGTTTATTTTTCATCATGGTTATGCTGTCATAGAGGTTACTGTCACTAGTAATTACATCATATCCCCAATAAACACTATCAGGTTCATCAGGTTCTATTAAAATTTCTTTACCTAGTTTTTCTATACGAAAACTTAGTACTTTATTGACACTTAGTTTTTCCTTACATAATGCAAGACGTCCCACACCTATATCAACCATTGTACCTTTACGGACACGTTTAGTTGTTAATCCTTTTCTGAAGTCGCCAACATTAGCTTCATCAGTTGCTGGATGATGTGGTGTTCTAAGTGGTGGAAGTATTCCTACATTTTTCAGCTCCGGTGTAATCGGAAATACTTGTTTTCTCAAGTATTGAGGTGTATCCATGTATTCTAGGATAGTTTTCATATAGAGAGCATCATCTCTACTACCTCCGTCTGAATTATCATTGTAAATAACGATATTATTAGCCCTAAATAGAGCAGCATATCTTCCAATTAATCCAACTTTATATGTTCTTATTTTTGAATCTTTTGATTCGGCCAAAAAGCTATTTGGCACGAATATTGATAATTTTTCCATAATAGAAAATTTGTTAAAAAACATATTAAAGTTTTAAGGAAGTATTCATCAGTTGGAATACTATATTATATATTACTTCTAAACTATATATAAGTTTACCTATTAAGAAAATGTATTTTAGTATACCTATTATAATATTTCTGAGTATTTGTGGATTTTTAGATTTATTTTTTAGAATACATGTTCTTGTTTTTATAATGGTTTTTCATGATATATTCCAGTTAATTACTATAAAACTTCTGATTTATTCTTAATAGTTATTTGTAATATTTTAATATAATGAATATTAAAAAATAGGTTTTATTTATTTTTAATATTCCTATATAATATTATATAAATGATATTATATAAAGATAAGTATAATTCATTCCTAAATTAATGTATTATTTAATAAATTTTTGTATTAATGTAATTAAAATAATATTAAATTGAATTAAATAATTTAAGTCTTGATTATTCATGTTAAATCATAAAATAATAGATCAAAAAATAGAATTTACATATCCACTATAAATAGCATACTGTATATATTCAAGTTATAAAAGTTCAAGTTATAAAAATATCTCTTAAAGATTTCAAAAAAAAGAAAAAAAGAGAATTATATGTATCTTATTTATTAAAAATTTTAGTTTTTTACTAC
>NZ_MUZW01000038.1:0-6002 GCF_003266085.1 Methanosphaera sp. DEW79
ATAGTAATAGAGGAATCTATTTTTGTCACATTAAAGGAAGTATTTGCACTACTTTCATAGTATTTATCATTACCTTCATATAATACAACTACATTATATATGCCTTCTTTTGTTGTTTTATAAGTGTAGGTATATTTACCCTCATCATTAGTTTTTACTGTAATGTTATTTTCACCAGTAATGGCTATGGTAATCTCAGCATCTTTCATAGGCATATTATATTCATCAGTAAGAGTACCATTAATAACAATATTATCAAGTGGAACTAAAACAGTTTCTTGTTTATTAACTGTTATGTCAGTTGATATTTTCTTTACATCTAATTTTACTGTTTTTTCATCACCATTATATGTATCATTACCAGCATATTCAACAGTTAAATCATATAATCCTGCATATGATGGTGTTGTGGTGTCAAATTTATATAAACCATCTTTATCAGTATTTACATTTGTACTAACCCCATTAAATATTATGGTTAAAGTAGCATCTGCAATAGGATTATTATTATTATCCATAAGAGTACCATTTATATTCAATGGACTGTCAACACGTAATTCATCACTATTTTTAACATTTACTGTAATGGTAGAAGATAATGGTTCTACATCAAAGAAAGTATCATTATATGCATCTTCATATATTTTACTACCATCATAAATAACTTTTACAGTATATGTACCAACTGTTGTTGGAGTCCATGTATATGAATACTTACCATTATTATCAGTTGTTAGATTAAACTCTTCCATACCAGTAATAGACATGGTAATATTAACACCATTTAATACATTACCATTTACATCAGTAAGGGTACCATTAATTGTTTTTTGTGTGTTTACATCAATGTTTTCCAGTTCAGGATTGATTGATAGTATAGTTCCAAGTTTATTTATTTCAAATATTATATCAGTAGTATTACCATTATATTTTGTATCAGTTCCAGCATATGTAGCAGTTAATGTATATTCACTAACTGGTAAATCTGTAATATAAAATTCTGCAGTACCATCATTCCCAGTTATTATTGTTGTAATACCTTCCATATTACTAATAGTACCATCTATACTTGCATCAGAGATAGGATTACCCTTAGCATCAGTTAAGTTAACTTTAATTATTACAGGCATTCCATATGTGTATTGTGTAGTTCCAGTTAATCTTAATGTTGTATTTAATTTTAAAACATTTATGGAAGTTTCTGCTGATGTACTTTCATAAGTCTTATTACCATAATATTTGAATGTTATAGGAATATTTTCCCCAACAGTGTCTGCTTTGTATGTGTATGAATATCCACCAGTACTATTGGTAGTTATTAAGTCTCCGGTAGATACTTCTATTTCTGCACCTTCAATAGGCATACCTTCTTCATCAGTAAGAGTACCATTGATAGTAACATTATCAGTTACTACTACATCTATAGGACCTTCATCTACAGACATCATAGTTTTCATTTTTGATGTTACATTTATAGTAACTGTTATTTTATCACCATTATATGTATCATTACCAGCATATTCAACAGATAGTTCATATAATCTTGGATATTTTGGTGTTTGATCGTAACTAGTGGTATGTGAATAAGAACCATTTTCTGCAGAAATTATTATGTTTCTCTTATTGAATCTTATAGTCAGTAGAACGTGTTCTGGAGGATTATTGTTATTGTCCAAAATAGTACCACTTATGGTTATTGGAGTGTTAACAAGGAATTCATCACCATCTTTAATATTTAATGTAATAGTTGTAGTTAATGGATCTACATCACCATATGTACTAGCAAATGCATCACCATATTTATCATTACCATCATAGGTAGCATTTACATAAAATGTACCTTTTTTTGATGGAATCCATGTGTATGAATATTTACCATCACTACCAGTTGTATTAGTAACAGAACCTACATCAGTAATATTTAGGTTAATAATAGCATTTGCTATAGCACCACCAGTTGCATTAGTAAGAGTACCATTAATAGTTACTGGAGTGTTCACATCAACAACAATATCTAAAGGTTCATTGATTGTTAATTCAGTTTCAACTTTATTAACACTTATTATTGTTGAATTAGTACTAGCTGCATATTCAGTAGTTTCTTCAGATTTAGCAGTGAATGTATAGTCACGAGCTTCTGATAAAACAGAATTTTGAATCCAGAATTCTACTTCACCATTTTCAGTAGGAGATTCCTCACTAATAAATGTATCACCAAGATAACCAGATATCTTTACACCATTGATAGCATTACCAGTAGCATCAACTAATTTAGCAGTGATAACTGTATCTCCACCAATTGTAACTTGAGTTTCTCCTGATAATTCTATTCTTGTATCAGTTAGAGTTTTAAGTGATTTAGTAGCTATTTTTTTAGTGTTAGTTTTTACTGTAAGGATAGTATTTCCTTCATTTCTTTCATATAATTTATTACCATAAACACAAGTGATGTTATAATTCTTAGGAGTAAAACTATCAGGTACTGTGTATGTTATGGAAGCTATTCCATCAACAACATTACCATAAATAATATTACCATTACTATCTCTTAAAGTTCTACCATTAATCTTAAATACTACACGTCCACCATTAACAGGTTTAGTAATAGTTTCTTTATTAGTATCACTTGTAATTAAAGTATTATTGTCTGATGAGTATGTGGTTTGTTTACTTGTAACTTTAGCTATAAGAGTAACTTCTTTACCCACTTCAACAGTTTGAGGTTCTAATTCAATTTCAGGCATTATTTTACTAATATCTAGATCAATAGTACTTGAAGCTGATTGAATAGTACTGGTTCCACTGTATACTGCTGTCATTTTTGTGTTTGGTTTAATCCAATCACCAGGTATGGTATAATTATTAATTACTGCTTTACCATCTTTAACATTAGCAAAGAGAACATTACCATTAATATCTTTTAAAATTTTATCACGAACTTTAAATATTACACGACCACCAGTAA
Organism: Methanosphaera sp. DEW79; assembly: GCF_003266085.1. Taxonomy (NCBI): domain Archaea; kingdom Methanobacteriati; phylum Methanobacteriota; class Methanobacteria; order Methanobacteriales; family Methanobacteriaceae; genus Methanosphaera; species Methanosphaera sp. DEW79. Next base: position 2,966 of record NZ_MUZW01000038.1, read on the forward strand.
TTGGTGTATTATCACTTGTTACTGAAGCAGAAATACTTATTGTATCATTAATCTGAGCAACAGTTGGTTCAATGATAATGGTTGTTATTGGTATTACTGCATCTATAATAAAAGAGTCATTACATGGTTTGAATCTGCACATACCACCACCTGAATGATCACCAATCCAGTCATATTGGACATAGTTTTCAGTATTTGTCTGATAATCTAGTACAATTGTGTAATTGGCTTCTTCTTGTGGACTATATTGCACTGTAGCTGATCCATTAGTTACAGGTACTGTGCCTATGATATCATTATTAATTTTTACAGTTATATTACCCTCGTTAACATCTTTAAGCCATACATCAACTACTTTTATATTAATATCATTAATTTTACCAACTTTTAATTCCTTATTGGTTATTGTTGTATAAATTGGAAGAGTATTATTACCAGCAGCTGGTAGATTATCCCAAGGATCACCTTCCATAGCAGAACTTCCTCGTCTAAATGGTGTTAATAAATAACATTCTTGCTGAGCATACTCAGCACGACTTACTATTATTGGCTGGTCTTCTGGTTCATCCACTATAATTATACATCCACACATCCACTCAAGGTTTTCTAATAATACAGGTGTAGAAACATTGGTTTTAACATTAATCTTACAATACCTTATATCGTATGGTGAATTTGTGAAATTAATAACTATTGCTTTGTTACCTTCCATAATTATGCGTGAAAATCTTAGATTAATATTAGCTGTTGCATTTGATTCTTCTTTGAAAAGAACACTATCTCCCTTATTTTTTTGAATTATTGTACAATTATTAAAACGTATATCAAGATGGTATATATGTCCATACATTTCAAAAGGTTTTAATGTAGAAGAAAGGATGAATGTTGCTTCACGTTCATCAGTATTTATAATAGTAATATTGTTTAAGGTAACATTATGTTTATATATAATTGTCGTGTTATATAATGTATATTTATGAAGATAATTATTAATTTCTATAAGATCATTACCAATAGTCATGTTTTTATTGTATAAATCAGAACCTAATGTAATTTTTTTTATTCCACTTTTTATTTCTCCGTTTGTGAAATATTGGTCATAATTTTCTTCTGTGAGAATTATATTTTCTTCTGCTTTTTTAATGCTTTTTATTTGTTGTTTATTTTTTAATGATTTTAGGTTTATGGTATTGGTATTGTCAGGTCCTGTATTATTTATTAAACTATTATTAAAACATCTTGTTTCTTGTATCGTTGCATCTCCATTTCCTTCACTACTTTTAAGTATGTTGTTTTGGATTATTGAATTATTTGTATTTGTTAATAATATTGTATGCTTTAGTGTTGTGGTTATTTTTAGTCCATTTATATTTATTTGTTGTGAGTTTGTTATTTGTATTGGTGTTTCTGGCGTGTTTATTGTTGCATTTTCTGTGTAGTTTCCTTTAACTAATATTCCTATGTATACATCAGTTGAGTTTGTTATTTGTGTGTATGTTCCTGTATTGTATTTTATTCCATTTGTTTGTTGTGTGTAGTTTATTCCATTTATTGCTACGTTGGATGAGTTTATTACATTGAATGCTGTTGATGTACCATTTTGATATGGTGTGAGGAAGCTTATATCAGTGTAGTTTGCTTTGTACATATTAACCATTATTGAATTTCCATATAGGTAATATGGACTTGTTGAGTCATTTGATGTGATTATTGTATTATTGGTATTGTATAAATCTACTCCATATACATTGTTTGCTGTTAAATTCATATTTACTGTTATATTATTATCAGCTGGTATGGTGTTTATTCCACTTATTACTACTCCATATGCATTGTTGGTTGCTGTTATGTTTATTTTTGCATTGATGTAGTTTTTATTGGAATCTATTAATTGTATTCCATTTGCATAGTTGTTTGATGTTGTGGTTATGTTGTTTCCAATGATTATGTTTTCATCTGTATTTTGTAGATTTATTGAGTATGCATAGTCATTTGTTTGTGTTGTTATTGTATTATTTCTAATTAGATTGTTTGTGTGTCTGTTTGTTTTGTTTTGTATTGATATTCCATTTATTGTTCCATATGGTTGTGTTGTTGTATTTATTGTTGTTATTTTATTTAATTCTACAATGTTGTTTGATGATTGTATGAGTAATCCTATTGTATCTGCAATTCCATAATTATCAGTGTATGTTATGTTGTTGGAAGGTCCATTTGTTATTATAGTGTTGTTATATATGGTGTTTCTATCATCTGTTATTGTGATTGTATGTATTGGTGTGTTTGTATTTACTGTTATATTGTTTGCTTCAATTGTATTGTCTTTTGAATTAACTTTTATTACATAATCTTTATTATTTGTGTTTTGTATGTTTAGTCCATAGATTGTTACTTTTGCAGTATTATCTACGTATATTGAACAGTTGTTGAGTATGGATGTATTATCATTTGTTATGTATACATTTACATTTTTTATGTTGAATTGTTTGTTATTTAATGTTTGAAGTGTTAATTTACTTCCTGTTGGTACATTTTTAATGTCTCCATTTGTATCAAAGAAGTCGTTATAATTTGCTTCAGTTATTGTATAATCACTACCAGTGTTTATTGTATTGTTTTCTATTGTATTTTCATTGTTTGCTGTTTTTACTGCTCTGTCTCCAGTAAATATACTTGCTGTTATACTGTTGTCTGTAATTGTATTGTTGTATGCACTACTTGTTAGTTCTACAACATATGTTTTGTTATATTTTAATGTATTATCTGTTAATGTATTATTTTTTCCTGTTATGTAAATAAATCCTTCAATATTATTATTTGTTATGTTATTGTATCCTTTAAGGTATAGTGCGTGTGATCCTATGTTTGTTGTTATTTGGTTGTTTCTTATTGTTGTGTTATATTGTCCTAGGTTGTATATTGCAAATGTTGGTGTTGTTCTATCAAAGAAACTTAGTAGTATTGTTGATGGTTGCATATCTGTGAAGTTTGAGTTTTCTATCACATGTTTCATGGAATTATTGTATGTATTTTCATT
>NZ_MUZW01000062.1:0-4914 GCF_003266085.1 Methanosphaera sp. DEW79
AAGACAAACCAAAAAAAGAAAAAACCAAACAACCAAATCCATTACTTGAAATTATGGATAATTTCAAAGATGACAAAAACACAGACACTGATAACGCCACAGATCACGAATTAAATGACTTAATATTATCTGATCCTATGGAAGATGTAGGATTAATAACACCAGAAGATTCAGATATTGAATTAATGTCAAATTCTGATTTAGATGTTGAAGAAATTATAAAAATAGATACAACAGACTCTGAAGAACTAGAACATGAATTAGAAAAAAGCAACGGCATAAGTGAAAAAGAACAAATGAAAGAAGACGTTGCTGAAATGGAGAAAAAAGAAACTAAATGTCCAGAATGTGGTTCTACAAAATTAATAAATGATCATGAACGTGGAGAAGTTGTTTGTGGAGCATGTGGTCTTGTAATAGATGATAACATAGTGGATATGGGTCCTGAATGGAGAGCTTTTGACCATGAACAAAGAGATAAAAGAACAAGAGTAGGAGCACCTATCACATACACAATTCACGATAAAGGTTTATCCACCATGATTGATTGGCGTAACAAAGACATCTATGGAAGAGATATACCTGCAAGAAACAGAGCTCAATGGTACAGACTAAGAAAATGGCAGAGAAAAATCAGAATCAGTGGTGCTACAGAAAGAAACCTTGCATTTGCATTAAGTGAACTTGATAGAGATTCTTCAAGATTAGGTCTTCCAAGATCTGTACGTGAATCAGCATCAGTTGTATATAGAAATGCTGTTGAAAATAAACTCATACGTGGAAGAAGTATTGAAGGAGTTGTAGCAGCTTCATTATATGCTGCATGTAGAAGATGTAAAGTTCCAAGAACACTTGATGAAATAGCTGATGTATCTCGTGTAAGTAAGAAAGAAGTTGGTAGAACATACAGATTCCTTACAAGAGAGTTACATATTAGATTACCACCAACATCCCCTATTGATTATGTCCCTAGATTTGCTAGTGAATTAAATCTATCAGGTGTTGTTCAGTCTAAAGCTATTGAAATTATTAATCAAGCAATGGATAATGGTCTTACAAGTGGAAGAGGACCTACTGGTGTTGCAGCTGCTGCATTATACATTGCAAGTGTGTTACTTGGTGAACGTAAAACACAACGTGATGTTGCAGATATTGCTGGTGTAACAGAAGTAACAATCAGAAACAGATACAAAGAATTAACAGAACAATTAGATATGGGTGTGAATTTATAAGGTTCACATCAATTCTTTTTTTTATATAATTTCAACTATTTTTTAAAATATTAATTTAAAATAAGCATTTTTCTAAAAAGAATAATAAAAAAAATAGAAAAGTGAATTTATTCTATTTAGAATGGTTTTAAAAATACCATGACTACATATATTAATACAAATACAATTACAATTCCAAATAGTATTTTTCTTTGTTTTGCAACTTGTTTTTGTTTTAATTGATATTGTTCTTGACATTTATCTGAACAAAATGATTCAGTTAGTGGTATTGGTTTTCCACATATTGCACAATGTCTATGAGCTTCAACTGCCATATAAATATACCTCCTTTTTTTATTCAGTGATGAGTGTTCCAATTGGTTGTGTAATTGCTGTTTTAACATTTTCAGGAGTGTTACCATTTACAATTACTGTTTTTATTTTAGAACGTTTAATAATTTGAATTGCTGTTTTATCAATAAATTCATATGTTCCTGCTTTTGTATCATTATCAGATACTATTTCCATTAATTTATCAGCAGAAACTTCAGAAAACATTTTAGCATCATTATATTTATTAGGATCCTTATCATATAATCCATCTACACTAGTAGCATTTATTACTAAATCAGCACCAACATATTCTGCAAGAATACTTCCAACTGCATCTGTACTATGTGCAGGTTCTGTTCCACCCATTACAACAATTTTACCTGTAGCAGAAAATTCTAGTGCTTGTTGGAAATTTACAGGTATTGCTGGATAGGACACATCTTTTAGAGCTAGTTGTAATAATCTAGCATTTATTCTTGTAACTTGTATTCCTATTTCATCACATATGGATTCTGTTTCACCCATATCTCTAACTACACTTATGTAATCACGTGCTGGTCTTCCACCACCAACTACTATAAATATTTCATGATCTTCATTGATTTGTCTGATTATTTTAGCATAATCTTCAAATTTCTTATTATCATATTCTTTTAATAGGATTGATCCCCCAATTGTAATAACTATACGCATTCACTCGACTCCAAATAATATATTTATTTTTCCAAAAAAGTTTTTTTTGTAAATATCTTCAATTAATCTGAAAATAATAATTTAAAATAATTTACTATTAGTATAATTTATCTTCTAAATTATTGATATATTTATCTAATATAATCAAAATAATAAAATAAGATAAAAAACATAGATATATAATAATGTATAAAAACTTCTAGAAAATAGTCATATACATATAAAACAATTTTTTTACAACAATATAAGTGGATTATATTGTAATCTCCAAATTAGAAAGTAAAGGTTACGATAAAAATGAATATATAACAAAATATTATGGGAATGTATAAAAAAAACTTGAAATGACTCCCTCCCATATTTAATGTATTCTTATTAATCCCAGATAATTATTCTAATCAATATTAATTAAATCACAACATTAATCAAAGAAGAGGATAAAATGAGTGATGTATCATCAAAAGAAATATATGAAGTAAAAAAGACTCTTAAAGAGTTAGAAGATAAAAAAGGTAGAGGAACAGAACTTGTAAGTGTTTATATACCACCTGAAAAACAGATAAGTGATGTTGCAAAACAGATGCGTGATGAACTTGGACAAAGTGCAAACATTAAAAGTAAACAAACAAGAAAAAATGTACAATCAGCTATTGAAGTAATTATTCAAAGATTAAAATTATTCCCAAAACCACCAGAAAAGGGACTTGTAATGTTTGTGGGAATGATTCCAAAAGGTGGACCTGGTACTGAGAAAATGGAAACATATGTATTCCAACCACCTGAAGCTGTTCAAACATACACATACCACTGTGATAGTCAGTTTTTTGTAGAACCTCTAAAACAAATTATTGAATATAAGGAAGTTTATGGTGTAGTAGTACTAGATCGTAAAGAATCTACAATTGCAACACTAAGAGGAAAAAGAATAGATATTATAAAACACTTAACTAGTGGTGTTCCAGGAAAACATAAAGCTGGAGGACAGTCACAAAGAAGATTTGACCGTGTGATTGAATTAGCTGCACATGAATTCCTTAAACGTATAGGAAGACACGTAGATGAAGCATTTCTTCCATTAAAAGATGAACTTAAGGGTGTTCTTATTGGTGGACCAGGCCATACTAAAAATGATTTTGTTGATGGAGAGTATATACACTATGAAATTCATGATAAAATAATCAACATTGTTGACACATCATACACTGGAGATTTTGGTATAAGAGAAGTTATTGATGAATCTGCAGATACACTTGATGAAATGGATATTATGCAAGAGAAGAAGTTCATGAGAAAATTCCTTACAGGACTTATATCTGAAAGTGGACTTTCAACTTATGGTGAAAAAGAAGTAAGACAAAATCTTCAAATGGGTGCTGTTGAAACATTACTCATATCTGAAAATCTTAAAAGTAAAAGACAAACCTACACTTGTCCTGCATGTAATACAGTAGATGTTATAACTACTAGACAACATCAAGAACCTCCAGAAAAAAGATGTCCTAAATGTAATGAAGTTATGAAAATAACTAAAACACAAGAAACTGCTGAAGAATTAATAGAATTGGCCGAAGAAGTTAAAACACATGTTGAAGTTATTTCTATAGAAACCGAAGAAGGAACTCAACTTGATAAGGCATTTGGTGGAATTGCTGGTATTTTAAGATATAAAGTAAAATAGATTTACTTTATTCTATTTTTTACAATTTTTTTTAATGAATTTTTATGAAATTCATATTTATAAGATACTTTTTTATATTAAAACCTAAATTTTTCTATAAAAATCTAAAGAATCATTTTAACTAATTTTATTTTGAATAGTTCTAGATTATAATAAACTTAAATCAAAGGGCTAACTTAAGTATTATAGTTACTTACCTAATTATATAATAAATCATGAATTACTAGAGGTATTTATTTATCATAGCATTTAACATATTCTCATCTGTACAGAATCAATATCTTGAAACTCATCAATAAGAATATTTTTAAAACGAACATGTAATGCTATGTTTTGATTTTCATTTAATAATTCTAATGTTTTAATCTGTAATTGGTTGTAATCGAGGTAGTTATTTTCTTCAAGTAATTCAAAATTAAATCCAAATATTCTTGACTTATAGGATACTTATTTTTAATGTATTCTATTAATCCTGAAGTATCAACATTAAAAGTATGCTTTGTACCATTTTAATAAGAATTATACTCTTTCTGTTAGTACCCTTGTTTTTCCAGTTCCATGATCTGCAGGTATTAACTTTGAAGGTTGATTATACTCCACTGCTTGTCTGATTTTTATCTAGTTGCATAATTATGTTAACCATCCACAAATTTTTTCTTAAATAGTTAATTCTATGTTAAGTCTAAATACTTAATACTAATAACTTATAATGTGAATTTATTTTTCTTAGGCTATTATCATTATTATATTGAAATTTTTTTTAAAATTCCTTTTGAAAAAAAAGATACAAATTACTTCTTTAATTCTCAAAAATATCAATAATTAAAATAGTAGTTTTATAAGAAATAGTTTAAATAAATAAGACTCTATTTAATAATTTGAAGAGACTTCACTTAATTTATTTAAAAAATAGAATATTATCTACATGTCTTTTGTAATTAAATAAAATAATTCAAAAAATAATTCATAACTATTAAAATAAAAATCTAAAAATAAAAA
>NZ_MUZW01000051.1:0-6214 GCF_003266085.1 Methanosphaera sp. DEW79
AGATCATAATGAAATTGAAATGTATATTCTACTGTTTCTACTATTTCTACTGAGTAGAAACTATTATATTTACCAAAGTAATATATTACAATAAGGAGGTTTTAACTATGGTTTTAATTAAATCAATAAAAGTAAGTGAAAAAACTCATAAATTATTAACTAAAATTTGTCCTAAAAATAAATCATACAATGACATAATATATAATGCATTAATTCAACAATACACAGAAAAAGAATACCTAACTGACGAAGAAGCTGAATATTGCAATAAAATGATAGACCAATTCGAAAAAGGAGATAATACTGATACATACACAATAGATACTGATAATTTAGATAAAGAATTAGATGAATTGGAAAAACAAGGTGTACTATGAATTACATACTACAATACACTAAACACGCCTTAAAAGACTTGAAAAAAACAAAAAAGAAAAACTTACACGATTACAATAAATTAAAAGAAGATTTAGAAAAACTAAGACAAAATCCCTACACCTCAGCAAATATTAATATAAAAAGTTCTAAATGTCCCAGATGTAAACGTATGAAATCAGGAACGCACAGGATAATATATTATATTCATACTACTAAACCAATAATAGAAATAGTAATGATAATTGAACGAAAAAAGAACTACAGAGATTTTTAAAAAAAATATTTTATGATCTTCAAAAAAATAATTATTTTCATTCAAAAAAATAAGTTAGTGCTGAAGTAATTAAATTATTGAAAAATAGGAGTGGTGGTTATATCGTGTTAGTTAATTGAAATGTGTTTTTAATTCTTTTAAAATATGCTGTAAAATATAATCCTGTTGTTTAACATCATTACTTAAACCATATTCTTTAATAATATCTTCTTTCAATAGAATAAGATCATAATGAAATTGAAATGGGAATATTTATCTTGCATTACAAGGTATTATTCAAAAATAGAAAAAGATCATAATGAAATTGAAATGTAGGGTTATAACATTTCTTTTTAGTTATTTATTACAAATAGAATAAGATCATAATGAAATTGAAATTTAAATACTACTACCTACAGAAATAATATTATGAAAAATAGAATAAGATCATAATGAAATTGAAATTGTTGTCTTATTGCAGTAAATACACTTTGAATTAAAAATAGAATAAGATCATGTGAAATTGAAATAGTATTTAATATAAATAATAACTATTTGTTAATAAAATAAGAATAAGATCATCTTGAAATAATTTTTAATAGAAAAAGTGTATTTCATGGGAAAAATGGTATTTTCTCCCATTACTATTTTTTTTAAATTCCTTAGTCATTGAATTTTCCTAGGAATTCTTTTATTCTTGGATTGTTTGATTGGAATACTTCTTCTGGTGTTCCTTGTTCTTCTATGTATCCATTTTCCATGAATATTATGTTGTCTGCTACTTTTTTTGCAAAGTTCATTTCATGTGTTACTATTACCATTGTCATTTTTTCACTTGCAAGATCTTTTATTACTTTTAGTATTTCTCCTGTAAGTTCTGGGTCCAGTGCAGATGTTGGTTCATCAAAGAAGAGTATGTCTGGATTCATTGCTAGTGCTCGGGCTATTGATACTCTTTGTTGTTGTCCTCCTGATAATTCACATGGATATGCATCTTTTTTATCTGGTAGGTCCATTTTTTCAAGTAGTGCTTCTGCTTCTTTGTATACTTCTTCTGGGTTTCTTTTTTGTACTTTTATTGGTGCATTTGTTATGTTTTTCATGACTGAGTGGTGTGGAAATAGGTTGAAGTTTTGAAATACTAATCCAAATGTTCCATCGAAGTTTATTTCTCCACTATCTGGTGTTTCTAGTTTTGTTATACACCGAAGAAGTGTTGATTTTCCACTTCCTGATGGTCCTATTATTGCTAGTACTTCTCCTTTTTCTACTTGTAAGCTTATATCTTCCAGTACTGTGTTTTTGTTAAAGCTTTTTTTTAGATTTTTTATTTCTAGTAGTGTCATGTTTTTGCCTCTATTGGTAGTAGTTTAGTTTCTTTTCTAGTAATTCCATTATAAATGCTACTATTGCATTTAGTATGTAGTAGAATATTCCTGCTATAAATAGTGCTAGTATTGATGCTTCTGATGCTGCTACTTGTTTTGCTACTGTAAAGAGTTCTGGTATTGCCAGTACAAATGATAGTGATGTGTCTTTTACTAGTGTTATAACTTCGTTTGTTATTGATGGTAGTACTATTTTAAATACTTGTGGTAGTATTATTATGAAAAATGTTTCCATTTTTGTATATCCCAGTATTTGTGCTGCTTCATATTGTCCTTTTGGTATGGATTCTATTCCACCTCTGAATATTTCTGCAAAGTATGCTGCATAGTTTATTATGAATGCTATTAGTACTGCTATTAGTCTGTAGCTACTGGATGTACTTACTCCTAGTATGTAGTATGGTCCAAAAAATACCACTATTAACTGTAGCATGAGTGGTGTTCCCCTCATTACTGAGATATATATTCTCATTATCCATTGTATGGGTTTGATTTTACTCATTCTTCCCCATGCTACTACTAGTCCTAGTGGTATTGCAAATAGTAGTGTTAGTATAAAAATTTCTAGGGTGGTTATTAATCCACCCATTAGTTCTGTTAGTACTGTTGTTAGTAACATTTTAGATACGCCTTTCTAGTTTGTGGTGTTGGTTGTTGTGTTGTTGTTTTTTATAAGTGATCCTGGTACTCCATAGCTATCATATTTACTTGCTATTTTTGCTATTGTTCCATCTGCTTCCATTTCATCAAGTGTTTGTTGTATTTTGTCTCTTAGTTGTTCATTTCCTTTTTTAAATCCTATTCCATATTGTTCTGAGGATATTTCTTCATCTAGTATTTTATAGTCACTTGGATTACTTTTGGAGTTTACTTGGTATTGTGCTACTCCTATATCCATTGCTACTGCATCACATGTTCCTGCATCTAAGTCTAAAAATGCTGTGTTGTAGTCGGCTATTTGTACTAGTTGTTTGAATGTGTCTGCTAATGGTTTTTGATCTCCTTCTAGTGCTGATAGTGCTGAGGAATCTTTTTGTGTTTCTACTTGTTTTCCTTTAAGGTCACTTAGTGAGTTTATTCCTGAGTTTGATTTTGTTACTATTACTTGTTTGTTGTCTATGTATGGTTTTGACCAGAGGTATTTGTCTTCTCTTCCATTTATTGTGAATCCATTCCAGATACAGTCTATTGTTCCTGAGGATAGTTCACTGTCCTTTGCATCCCAGTCTATTGGCTGTTTTACAAGTGTCCAGTTGTTTCTGTTACATACTTCTTGTGCTAGATCTAAGTCAAATCCAACATATTCACCGTTATCATCTTTATATCCGTATGGTGGAAATTCTGAGTCAAATCCTACAACTAATACATTGTCGTTTGGACCTGTATTTCCATTTGTGTTAATTACACCAGTAAATACTAGTACTGCTGCAATTATTGCAATTAGCACTATTACTCCTGCTATAATCCCTATTTTTTTATTCATTAATTTAACGCTCCACTTTATTAAAATATATTAAATTATTTTTTACATGCTAATTGTAGGTAAAAAAAGGTATAATATATATTATTCTATTTATAGTTTCCTATATTTATTTATATGTATATGGTCACTGATAGTGATATGTGTATTGTTTGAGTGTTTGTGGGATTTAATAAATTTTAGGGTGTGTGACAATTATTTTATCCTATAAAAATAGATATATTATACAAAACAACACCAAATATTTGATAAACATAGTAACAAGAAATCATGATACAAAAAATAGTATTGTAAGTTTTCTTTAACTAAATAAAAAAAAAGAAAAAAGGATAATTTATCCTTCCATATAAATTAATCCAATACCTCTATACATTAATAAAAATGTAACTGTATTATAAATTAATGCCATAATAGGTATAGGAATATATGCATCTATGAAAACACCAATAAAAGTAATTATATTACTAAGTATTCCTAATATAATGAAAAATATTGTATATTTTCCCACACCAATACTTTTAATTTTATTATATAATTCTTTGATATTGAGTCCTTCCATAATACTTCCAGTTTCTGCAAGACGTGCTTGTGCAATGTAATTAAAATACATACTTATAATTAAAAGTACTACTGCTATGAGCATACAAACAACAAAAGCTATTCCTAAAGACATTACTACATCCCTAGGTAGTGCTTGCATTATCACATCAGCTGATGTTCCAACAGGATATTTTTCTGCAACAAGAGCTAGTTTGTAGAAATTAGAATATAATCCTAATGGTATTGCTATTATTATAGTAATAATAATAGGTACCAATGCATATACCATAGTTAAAATATAGTTTCTTAGTCCATCAAGAAAATTATTCTTAAGATCTAGTTTAGGTATTTCATTTGAATTTTTAAGTGTAGATTCAATAATAGAAATTCCAATACCATATATTAAAATAGTAATTATTAGTACTAATAGTAAACTAATTAGAGAACCATTTCCATTATCAATATTACTTAGAAAAGTACTGACAAAACAAAGTACTGCTATGATTATAATAGATTTTCTATTATGTTCTTCCATAATATAATTAAATACTTCTTTAAAGATATCTGATACATCCATAACTCTTTTCCTCCTTTTATTTTTATTATTAATTTATAATTTGTTTAATATAAGTTATATAGTTGTTGATAAATAAAAACAGGAATCAAAAAGAAGTTTAAACTTAGAAAAATATAATTTAAGACTAAAAAAAGAAAAAAAGAAGTATATTTATTATCCTTCCATATATATTAAAGCTGCTAGTCTAGCTGAAAATATTGATGTGAATGAAACTATTATAAAGTAATATATGTAGACTCCATATATAGGTATTACTACTACAAACATTCCAAGAACCAATGATATAAACATTATAATAGCATACATTACAAGACATGTTAAAAATTTACCTAATCCTATACGTCTCATTTTATTAAACAATGCTTTTATATTACATCCAGCCATAATACTTCCAGTTTCTGCAAGACTTACTTGAGCCAAGANGAGTAATACACCAAATAAAACCATTACACTACCAAGACTAAATTCAAGAGCTTTAAATGTCTCTGGAGGTATTGATTGTAGTACAAAAAATGTTGGATAATTACTAGGCATAGAACTTAGAATTGATGTAACCTTAGCAATATTAGAATATAAACCAAGTGGTATTGCAAGTATCAATGTAATTATTATAGCAATTAAGACATAAAAAATTGTTATAATAACCTTTTTAATTCCATTAAGAAGATCTTTTTCTAAATTAAACTTTGGAATTGTATCATTTTTATTAAGTGTTGTTTTTGAAATTGAAACCATGAATCCACTTAATATAAGTTGAATTATAACTGAAACTAACAAAGTAATTATTATGATACTAGTATTACCTGCAAGATAATTAACACTCATATATGAACCAAATTGTGATATAAACAACAATATCGCATATACTACTGCTATCATAAACCATCTTTTATAGTTGTCAATTGGATAGTAGAATGCATCCCGTATAATATCCGATATTTCCATTTTATCCTCCTTTTATATTTTTTTTATTAAAATTAAACTAATTAATAATTTATTTAAAATTCCTATTATAATTTTTGGTAATGAATAACAAAATAAGCAATTATGAAATACATTTCTAAAAATAGGCATAGTCATATGCTTTTAATACTAATTGGAGAAAATGTTTTTATCCATGTATTTAAAATAGTTGATATATATCATGTATCTGATTTTTAGAAAAGTAACTGATTTTCAAATTACCTAAAAGATTATATTAAATAAGTTAATTATATACACCCAATTAAACTACCATAAATATACATCCAACCAACTATCATAAATACCTATTTTTAATACTTTACATGTATATAATCCATGCATTATTTTAGTATTTTCATTAACTTCTAAAAAAGAATATATTACCTTTTTTTCTGGAAAAAGATTTCCATTTAATAAAAAAAGTAGATTAACTAAATATACTAGTAGAAATCATCTATGAAGGAAACTATTTAATGAACTTATTAAACACTTGTTGATGCCTTTAAATATACCCTGAAAAATCCTAAGGTATGGTTATTAATTGGCTTATCTTATCTAGCATACCTGATAATTATCTTGGTTTTGGTGGAGATGGAGTTGTTATGATTTGTGCTGTTTATAGTGCTGTTATATAT
>NZ_MUZW01000011.1:0-17914 GCF_003266085.1 Methanosphaera sp. DEW79
TTTTTTTTATAGATTTGTAATTAAATTTGCAAGATTTTCCAGATTTTTAATTTCATACACCTTAGCACCAGCATTTTGGTAGTCTTTTACACAACTTGTAGGTGTATTCCAACGTTTTTTATTTTCAGGATTAAATATAAGTACTTTTGAACTTTTTTGAACTATTTGTTTTAGTACTTGGGCACTCTCCAGAACACCTTCTTCTCTTTTTCCTCTCCAATCCCTACAATCTGTTAGTATAATTACAACAGTCTTGTGATTTAGTGGTGCATCCTTTAGAAATTCTTTGAATGATTTTGCCATATCAGACTGTCCATGTATCATTCCACGTCTTAATCTTTGGGCTGTGATATTCTGGTAGGTTTCATAGTATGATTCACTATTTAAGTATGATGTCGTGTTGATAATGGAGTTATCAAATTCATAACTGTATATTTTATTGAATGATTTTTGACAACCATATATTATTGAAAAAAACCAACTACTTATCCAATCACAGGAACCACTAACATCACTTAGAAATACGTGTTTATTCTTACGTACTGGGGGTTTTGATTGGTATAATTTAATTAATTTACCACCATTTTTAAGATTTCTTCGTATTGTTTTTGGCATATCTATTGTTTTAGCATTTTTTAGTTTTCGTCTTTTTGATCGTCTATTTGCTATTTTATCTCCTAATTTTCTGCAAAGATCAAGAATTCTTTCATCAAATGAGTTAAGATGACTAATATCAGTTTTCAGTATGTCTTTTTCATGTATTCTTTTTTGTTGTAGTGTTTCTGGATTAAAATCTGGAGGTAACATCTTCTCAAGTGATAAGGGTTGTGATGATTCAATAGTGTTATCTGGAAGACTCATAATATCCTCATATTCAACTGATTTATCATCATTTTTACCATTGTATGGCATATCTTCAAGTACTTGACCTTTGGCATCATCAACATCTATAAATAAGTCATTAAAAACCTTATCAAACTTTTGATTATCGTGATGATCCTTGATATAAACACTTTTTAGTGCAGTTTGAAGATTTGTCAGACTTGTTGTACCTTTAAGTAGGTTCCATACATCACATGCAGTTTTTGTACTTCTTATACTAACTTGCATACCTTCTTCACGTAATTGATTTGATAATGCAATGATTCTTTTATTGTCTGTCATAATATTTTATCCTATTATAGATACTTATCATATAATTTCATTATTTTAATTTCATTCCTATTTTATTTTTCTTATTTTTTTCTAAAAATCTATATCTTATTAATTTAAAATATAATTATAATAAGTATTAAAATAAAATGGATATGATATTTTTTTTTAGTTTTATTTCTCAAGTAGGTTATTTATATGAAAAGAGTAGTATTGACAGGAACAGGAAGTGGTGTTGGTAAGACAACCATAGCCACTGGTATTATGAAGGCATTATCTGATGAACATAAAATACAACCATTTAAGGTAGGTCCAGATTATATTGATCCTTCATATCATAATTGTGCAACGGGAGTTTCTTCTCGTAATTTAGATTCATTTTTCATGTCTGATGGACAGATAAGACAATCCTTCAAAAATGGAATGACATCATCCCATGCAGATTATGGAATTATTGAGGGAGTTAGAGGGTTATATGAGGGAATAAGTCCTACTAATGATATAGGAAGTACTTCTTCAATTGCAAAAGCACTTAATTCTCCAGTAATATTGATAATAAATAGTCGTAGTCTTGTTAGAAGTGCAGCAGCAATGACTCTTGGATTTAAGGCACTAGATTCACGGATAGATATTGAAGGAGTAATCTTAAACAATGTTAAAAGTCAAAAACATTACTTAAAAACAAAGGAAGCAGTTGAAAAACTAGCAAATACTCGTGTTCTTGGAGGTATTGAGAGGGATAATTCCATATCAATGGAACAAAGACATCTTGGACTGATACCTGCCGTGGAACAAGAACGTATATCTGGACTTGTAGAGAAATGGGGAGAATTAATAAGGGAAAATATTGATCTTGATGCATTAATGGAGATAATGGATAATTCTAATCCAATAATTAATGAATATGAACCAATATGGTCACCTAATAAAACAAAACATAAAACAAGAATAGCTGTTCCATTTGATGAAGCCTTTAACTTCTATTATAAGGAAAATCTTGAAGCACTAGAATATAACAATGCTAAAATAGAATACTTCAGTCCAATACATGATGAACAATTACCATCTGTTGATGCATTGTATATTGGTGGAGGATATCCTGAAATATTTAAGAAGGAATTATCAAAAAATACTACAATGCTTGAATCAATAAAAGAATTTTCACAAGATAATCATCCAATATATGCTGAATGTGGAGGACTCATGTATCTGTGTAAAACAATAGATTCTCTACCTATGGTTGATGTATTTCCTTATCATTCAATGTTAACAAAAAGGGTACAGGGACTAAGCTATACAATAGCACATGTTCAAAGGGATAATCCAATACTAAAGAAAAATACAACATATCATGGACATGAATTCCATTATTCTAAGGTAGAATACACAGGCTCAAATTCAAATGACTTTGCATTTAGTATGAGACGTGGTGTTGGAATAACAGGTAAATATGATGGATTACTAAAAAATAACACATTGGCAAGTTATATTCACACCCATACTGCATGTTTACCAGATTTTGGATATAATTTTACACAGTCTGCATATGAAAATAAATAAAATAATATAAAAAAAATAAGTATAGAATTTATGTAATAATAAGAGTGAAATCATGGTAGTAAAAATAGGAATTGTAAAAGTTGGTAACATAGGAACATCTGTATTAATAGACATGATATTAGATGAAAGAGCAGATAGGGAAGATATTGATGTGAGAACAATAAGTTCTGGAGCTAAAATGGGTAAAAATCAGATGGATGATGTTTTACCAAAGATTGATGAGTATAATCCAGATGTTATTATATTTATTAGTCCAGATCCTGGAGCTAAATCCCCATCCTCTGCAAGAGAAACACTATCTAAAAAGAATATTCCAACAATTGTAATTGGTGATGGACCAGGGGAACGTGCAATTGGTTCTATGAAGGAACAAGGTCTTGGATACATTATAGTAAAGGCTGATTCAATGATTGGAGCAAGAAGAGAATTTTTGGATGCTACAGAAATGGCAGTATTTAATTCTGATGTCTTGATGGTACTCTCAACAACTGGTGTATTTAGATTAATTCATAAAACATTAGATAAAGTAATAAGGGATATTGATGAAGATAAATTATATTCACTACCAGAACTTGTTATTACTGCGGAAAATGCTGTGGATGCAGCTGACTTTAAAAATCCATATGCTAAAAGTAAAGCTATTGCAGCATATTCCATTGCATGTCAGGTATCTTCTATGAATGTAAGAGCTTGTTTTAAAACAAAGGATTATCATGTTTATATTCCACTTGTAAGTGCTGCTCATGAAATGATGTCTGCAGCATCAAAACTTGCATATGAAGCAAGAGAAATAGAAAAAAGTAATGATACTGTTGTTAGAACAGCTCATAGAAGAAATGGATCCATATTATATGGGACTTCGTTAAATGATAATAAAGAATAGATACTTATAATAAAGTGTAGGGAAAGTTCTATAATTTTCCCTTTGTACTTAATATTTGATTATGTGTGATTTTTGTAGCATCATTTAAGCTACGTGCTAAGGCTTTAAATATAACCTCACATATATGATGATCATTTTCACCTTCAGCTTTTATATTGATATTCATTTGACTTGTCATTGCAAAGGATTCAAAGAAGTGTTTAATATTTTGGGAGGTAACATCTCCAATGTACTGATATTGGAAAGTAGCATTAAATACAGTGTAGCTACGTCCACTAATATCAACTGCTACAGTTGATAGTGATTCATCCATTGGTACTATGGAATAACCCATTCTATTTATTCCACGTTTATCGCCAAGAGCTTCTCTAAAACATTTTCCAAGCAATAGTCCTGTATCTTCTATGGTATGATGATCATCTACTTCAATATCTCCATCTACATTTATTTCTAAGTCAAAAAATCCATGACGACTAAATGATTCTAGCATATGATCAAAGAATTTAAGACCTGTGTCAATGTGACTTTCACCATTTCCATCTATGTTTAATTTTATTTTTATGTCTGTTTCACGTGTTTTTCTAGTTAGTTCTACTTTTCGATTATTCATTACATATTCCCCAGTGTCATGTTTATTTATATATTAAGTCGTGTTTTTCTATAAATTTTACTATTTTTTCTATATATGGTTTAATGAATTTTATTTTATAAAGATATGCTGTGAAAAAATCAATATCTCTTTTGGAGAGTGCTCTAAGAAGTATTAATGATAACACATAGATTACACATCCTACAACACAACCAATTATAGATCCAATTATTGTTTTTGGAATTATAATACAAGCTATTGTTAAAATAATATTACTTATAATAATCATAAGAATATTCTTCCATGGGATTGATATTCTCGTATTTCTTATAACACAGTATAATATTACAATCATCAATATACATGTGGCGATGGTAGTTGCAATTGCTGCACCAACAATACCAATTGATTTTACAAATAACACATTCAATGTAATATTCATTATAATACCAACAATCAATATATACATTGGAAGTTTAGGCTGTCCTGTTCCCTGCAATATACTACTACAAATCATGTAGATACTGTAGAATGACATTCCAATAACAAGAATACTTAAAACATCTGAACTTGGAATGTAGGTATGTCCAAATAATATAATTAAAATAGGACAACTAAATACACTAATAAGAATACACATTGGAACAACAGTTAAAATACCATATCTTAAACAATCAACAACATACTCCTGTAAAAGACTTCTATTACCCAATGCATATGCTTCAGAAGCAGCTGGAAGTAGTACTGTTGATATTGAAAGTGAAATTATAAGAGGTATTCTAGATATTGGATCTGCTGCATTGTAATATCCCACATCTGTAGATAACATGAATATACCAATAATAATAGTACCAACATCATAAATAGCCATTTCTGAAAGGGCAGTGATTGCAACAGGAATAGCAAAACATATAAGCTTCCAAAGAAGAGATAATTCTTCATGAAATGTTAAATCAAGTGAATCTTCAGTTTTAAATATGGGATCAATATATTTCTTATATAAAAATACAGCTGTAATAGCAGATATTATAAATCCAAAGGCACTACCTAAAACAGCACCCATAGCATACATACCAAAGTATACAAAGATACATGCAAAAACAATGGTTGATACCTGTTCTGCCATTCTATTATAAACAGTGTACTCATTTTTATATGTTCCCTGAAATGCTCCACGCATAGAACCTACAACAACACTAAATGGTGTGATTAAACACACTGCTCTAAGAGGCCATACAACAAGTGGTTTGCGAAAAATGTTATTTGCAATAAAATCTGATGAAAATAACAACACAATACTAAGCAAAATAGCCATAAGTATCATAAACTTAGTTGATGTAATTATAATTTGTCTAGAAAGTGCTTTTTCATCTTTAGCATTGTATTGGGCAACATATTTTGATATGGCAGGGGGTAATCCTCCAGCAGACAGTATTTGAAAGATTCCTTGAAAAGGAAGTGTTAGACCATATAATCCATATCCTTCTGGACCTAACATTCTACTCATAAGTAGTCTGTTAATATATCCTCCAACACGAAATAATAAATTACCAATTAATAGAATAAAACTACTTTTGAGAACTTTATTTGCCATTATTTCATATCCATTTTAAATATTAATTGTATACTTCTATATAATGTCTTATTTTCATATACTCTATTTTTCTAAAAATAAAATAAAATGTTTATATCAGTTTATAGAAATATACATACTAGTATATTATTTAGTATTTATACAAGTACATCTTTTAACTTTTTATGGTCGATATTATGAATTATAAGAATTTTGATATTTTTTCACCAATAATCGTAGTTTTATTGGTTATTTTGTATTTAGTTTTTTCATTTGTAGCATTTAATTATCATCTGAAAGAATTAGTCGGTATAAATACTAATACGATAGGAATTATATTTTTAGGATTAATAGCATATATTATAGGAATGATTTCTATAAAATACTTGCTAAAAAATAGAAAATTATCTATTAAAGAGGAAAAGCTTGAGAAAATAACTTCAGAAAAGATAATATTATCTTGTGTAATACTTGGAATATTATTACAAATTATAAATATGATCTATCTTGGAGGAATTCCATTATTTAGTGGATACTTAAAGGCACATGCTGCAACAAGAATATGGCTTTTATCTTATCTGTTATTTTTACCCTCAATTAACATATTACTGGCAAAGTATCATGATAGAAGATATTATATACTATTTATAGTGGGATTGTTATTATTTGTATGTACAGGTTATCGTACAACAGCAATAGCAATAGTACTGAGTGTATTAATCACTATTTACTATACAAGAAATCTTCCCTGGAAATACTTGTTTATTGCACTAGTAGCAATATTCATATTACTGTTGGTTGTAGGATATGTGGCAGTACAATCTATTGAATGGCAAACATGGACATTAAATCCATTGGAATTACTCTTTTATAGAGCAGGATACACTCTTCAAGTATTAGATCATGCAGTATTACTACAGGGAAGTACACATGGACAATTACTCTATAATACTTTAATGGGATTTTTCAAATCATCAGATCCTAGAGTTATAGTGGGTTTAACAACACTAGGATATGCTCATTCAACAACATCTATGATATTTGGACCAGCATTACTTGACTTTGGATTATATGCAATGCTTATTCAAATGTTTATAATAGGGGGACTAATGAATATATTATACTATATACAAAGAAGTCTTGGAGGAATATATGTAGCATTATATGCAATGTTAATTGCCCATGTAATAATATGGATTGAAACAGGACCAACAGATTTAGTAATAATATTGTTCTTTGTAATATCAATAATAATTACAATTTATACAATAACCATTGAAAAGGAGGGGAATAAATGAATATAGCATTAGTAGCAGAAACAGCTCCAGCAAAAACTTTAATTCCAATTATAGAAAAATTGGATGATGATGAAATAATATCATTAACACATGATACTGGAGCAATGGAATTATTATCCCCTTACAGTGTGGATATAAAGGCAATTGGTGAAAGCAGAAAGAACACATCTGTAAAAAGAAGTAACTTCACAATTGGAAGATTAGTACTACAAGATACATATAAAACATACAAGGCATTAAAAAATTCAGATACAGATCTTGTTATAACATGTGGAAATTCAGGGGATGTGAGAAAGGGAATTCTTGCAGCAAAAAAATTAGATATTCCAGTATTACACATGGAACAAGATATTTATAATCCTATTGAAATGATTGCATATGCTAATTTAATTACTGTTCCAAATAATGTTGCTCAGAAGAATTTAAAGAAAATGTATGGTATAAAAAATACATTTAATATTAGGGGATATCCTCAGGCTGAATATGTCAATAGAATGGAACTTGAATCTAAAGAAGAAATATATGAAAAATATGGTGTTGATGACTTCTATGTATTGTTTTTAGGTGGAGATACACGTGCAACAGACATACCTGATATTATATCAGAGATTCAAAAACTTGATAAAACAATACTAATAGTTCCATATCGTTTTGATGTAAAATATATTAGTAAATTAATAACAAGACGTAATGTTTATGTGATTGATGGATTTGTTGATCTTCTAAGTTTAATGAAAGCATCACAGGGTGTAATATACTGTGCAGGTATGGGTGTTACAATAGAAGTTGGAGCTCTGTCAATTCCAGCAATTAAATTGTTAGGTTTTCACAGACAACATGCAAGTAATGATTTAGCAAGAAAACTTGGAATAACTGTTGTATCAGAATATGATATTGCCTCATCAATTGATTCAATGAAACAGCCTAATGGAGAACGTCTCGTGAAAAATGGTTATAAGGCTAGTTTAAAGGTAGCTGAACTTATTCATGAAATGAAAATCTTCACTAAAGATCCTGGTGGACTAAGTTCCATGAAAAAGATTTGGAATCAACGAAAAAAATACAGATAATTCTTTATTTTTATATTTAATTATTTTTTTTTTAAAATAAGTTTTTGTCTAATAAAAAATATCAAAAGATGTGTTAATCTTTTGATAAATATGGTGGTAATCATAATTTTATTTTAGATACTAAATCAATATCTGCTGCAGTCACTGTTTTTCTTCCTGCATGTTTTGCTACTTGTATAGCATCTTTAGATATTTCTTCACCTATTTGTTCAAGTATTTGTGTTAATTCTGCTTTTGCATCATCACTGATTCTGTCTGCTCCAGCATTTTTAATTATTCTACCTACTGGTGCTATTGGTAATTCCATTATTTTCACCTCTTTATTTTGAAGCATCAACTTATTTTTTTTATTTTAAGAAAATGCTCTTATATTCTTTATTTATACTATTTACTATTTATATTATTCTCCATATGGCTTATAGATACTTCTTTTTTATTTTTCAATTTAAAAAAATGAATTAGAATATATTATATTATAACTCTCTTTTAGACAATATAATAAAAAAATAAGACTATTTTTAATAAAGTAGAATGTTATAATAAGTTATTTAATAAATAAACTAATTATAACTAATTCTTTGTATTTATATAAGAAAATGGGGATATTATAATGCAATAGGTCCATTATCAGTATCATCACCATACAAGATATCACAAATCTCATATAATTTATCAATACCTCTAACTTCATGTTCTTGTAGTGGTATTGTTGCAATGATTTGATTACCAAACAATGCATTTATAGTTTCAAGTCTTCTTTGTTGAACCTCATATCTTGCCCTACAGAATTCACAATGGGTGTTATCAGGCTGTATTTTATTAACAATAACACCATCAGTACTCATGTTACATTTATCTAATGCTTCCATAGATCTTTGTGATTCATAAATAGACATTTCTTCTGGAATAAGCACAGTTTTAAAGGTTGTTCTAGATGGATCTGTGAGAACGTCTCTTGCTTTTTCAATTTCTTTTTTTGCCCTTTCAAGTTCTGCCATGCTTTGAGCATCTTCTGCTTCATCAGAACCCATGAATGGTATGATATTTTTAAGTTTTTGTGCAGCAGCTCCAAGACTTTTCTTTGTTTTTATCATTTTTCCCATCCAGGAATCCATCATTTCAGGGAAGGATAATAATCTAAGTGTATGTCCTGTAGGTGCTGTATCAAATATTATAACATCATATTCATCAGTATTCATATATTGCATGAATTTATCAAATGATGCAACCTCATCAATACCTGGAGAAGAACTCATAACATCAAATTGTTCTGAAAACATACCAAGGGCATCGTTATATTTTTGTTGCATTTGCATTTTTTCTTTGTATTCATCCATTGCCCTATCAGGATCTATTTCTATAGCTTCTAAATTCTGTGTTATTGGTGTAGGCACATGTTTTATTACTCTATCAAAGGAGTCACCGAGAGAATGAGCAGGATCTGTTGATATGATCAATGTTTTTTTACCAACACGAGCACACCACAGTGCTGTTGCTGCAGATACTGTTGTTTTTCCAACGCCTCCTTTTCCTCCAATAAATATAAACGTTGTTTTTTTCTTGTTGAATGTTACTAAGTCTGTAAATGCCAAATTATTTCCTCCTTTTTAACTTAATATATTTTTTTTTATTAGTTTCAAATATTTATAATTAATACACCATTTATATATAATTTATTCTAATTTGAAACTATATATATGTAATTATAAATTCATTAATTATTATAAGTAAATAAAATAAATAATTATTCATTAAATGAATATTTATTAATTTATTTGATGGGATGTTTATATGATAGATTTACCTGAATTTGATGCAAGAAAATTTATAGAAAGAGCTTGTGAATTTATAAAAGAAAAAGTTGATGAATCTAATTCTGATGGAGTAGTAATAGGATTAAGTGGTGGGATAGATTCATGTGTTGTAGCATGTCTGGCTGTTAGGGCATTAGGTCCATTGCGTGTACGTGGATATATTCTTCCAACAATAACAACCTCAGATCAGGATTTATATGATGCAAAACTAATAAAGGATGAACTGGATATTGAATCAGAATATATTTCAATAGGTAGTATCTATGATGAGTTTATAAGTTCATGTGAAATAAAAAATCTTCCACAAGATAATATTAATCTAGCACGTGGAAATCTAAAACCAAGAATTAGAATGAGTATTCTCTACTACTATGCAACAATATATAATTCACTTGTAATAGGAACAGGAAATAAAACAGAATTACAAGTAGGCTACTTTACAAAACATGGGGATGGTGGAGTGGACTTATTACCAATAGGTGATTTATATAAGATGGATGTGAAAAAAGTTGCACAGGAATTAGGAGTACCATCACTTATTATTAAGAAACCTCCAACAGCAGGTCTATGGGAGGGCCAAACTGATGAAGAGGAACTTGGCATGACATACAACATACTAGATAAATTATTATACTTATACCTTGAAGAAGAATATAGTATGCCAGATATAGCAAAAGAACTAGAAATTCCAGAAAGTGAAGTAGAACGTATAATAAACATGGTAAATAATGCTAGTCATAAAAGAAATAAAATACCAATATTAAGTAAAAACTAAAATCTTAATTAATTTCTTTTTTCTTATTCTTTTATTTTTTTTTACAGTAAATTAAAATATTTAAATAAATATAAATATCTATTATTATAAAATTAACTAAATCATTTTTCATGTATTAATAACATAATACTAATAACGGAGTTTAATCTATGGTAACAGAATTAGAGAAAAAATGGCAAAAAAAATGGCAAGAAGCTAAATTATTTGAATCAAATCCTGATAACAGGGAAAAAATGTATGTTACAGTGGCATTTCCATACCCGAGTGGAGCAATGCATGTAGGACACGGAAGAACATACACAGTACCTGATGTATATGCAAGATTTAAAAGAATGCAAGGATTTAATGTATTATTCCCAATGGCATGGCATGTAACAGGTGCACCAGTAGTAGGTATTGCAAAAAGAATCGAAAGACACGATAAATGGACAATGGACATATATAAAAATGTGCACCAAGTACCAGAAGATGAACTAGAAAAATTTGTAGACCCTGAATACATTGTAAAATACTTCAGTAGTGAATACCACAATGACATGGTAGATATGGGATATACTATAGATTGGAGAAGGGAATTTAGAACAATAGATCCACACTACAAACAATTTGTAAGATGGCAAATAAGACAATTAAAGGATAAAAATCTTATTCGTAAAGGATCACACCCAGTAAAATACTGTCCAGATGATGCAAATCCAGTGGGAGACCATGATCTTTTAGAAGGAGAAGGTGTGGGAATTAATGAATTAACATTAATCAAATTCCCATATGAGGACTCATACCTTGTAGCAGCAACATTCAGACCAGAAACATTGTATGGAGCAACAAACTTCTGGTTAAATCCTGATGAAGAATATGTTAAAGTAGAATATGAAGGAGAAAAATGGATAATTAGTAAACTTGCATATGGAAACATCATACATCAAAAAGAATCAATGAAAATCATTGAAGAAGTTGATGCTAAAGATTTCATAGGAAAAACAGTACAAAATCCAATAACAAATGATCCACTACCAATATTCCCAGCATCATTTGTAGATGCAGACTATGCAACAGGAGTAGTATTCTCAGTACCAGCACATGCACCAGCAGACTACATAGCACTGGAAGATATTAAGAAAAACACTCAAGCAATAGAAAAATACAATCTTCAAGAACAAATAGATAACATCAAAATAACAAGTCTTGTAAACTTAAAAGGATACTCTAAATTCCCTGCAAAAGATTTCCTTGATGCATATAATGTAACAAGTCAAGATGATGAAAATCTTAAAGAAGCAACAAATGAAATATATAAGAAAGAACATGCAAAAGGAATAATGAATGAAAATACTGGTGAATTTGAAGGAAGAAGGGTTGCTGATGTAAGAGATGAAGTTATTGAAAAACTATTAAATGAAAACATTGCAGATAAACTCTATGAATTTGCAGAAAAACCAGTAATATGTAGATGTGGAGCAAAATGTGTAGTTAAAGAACTACATGATCAATGGTTTGTAAAATATTCAGACAAAGAATGGACACAAAAAGCATATGATTGCTTAGAACAATTAGATGTAGTTCCTAATGAAATAAGATCAAACTTCGAATACTATCTTGACTGGCTAGAAGATTGGGCATGTTCAAGAAGACTTGGACTTGGAACACACATGCCATGGGATGAAAAATGGTTAATTGAACCATTAACAGATTCAACAATATACATGGCATACTATACAATAGCTAAGTATATGAAGGATATTAATGCAGAAGACCTAAATGATGCATTCTTTAATAAAGTATTCCTTGATAAAGATGGAGCAAATGATGGATCTGTAAATAAAATACCAGAAGATATAACAGAAAAAATCCAGAAAGAATTCCAGTACTGGTATCCACTTAACTGGAGATTATCTGCAAAGGATTTAGTTGGAAATCACTTATCATTCCACATGTTCCACCATGCAGCAATATTCCCACAGAAATATTGGCCAAAAGGAATAACAGTATTTGGTATGGGACTTCTTGAAGGACAGAAAATGTCTTCATCTAAAGGTAATGTTATCTTACTTAGTGAAGCAATTGATAAATATGGTGCAGATACTGTAAGATTATTCCTCATGTCCTCAGCAGAACCATGGCAAGACTTTGATTGGAGAGAAAAAGAAGTTAATGGTATACAAAGAAGACTTGAAGCAATAATTGAATTCCCACAAAAAGTAGAATCATTAATTGGAGAACCTCTAAAATTATCCATAGAAAACAATGCACCAATTGTTGAAAAACCTATAAATAAATGGATTATAAGTCAAATCAATAGGAAAATCAGCACTGCAACAGATGCACTTGAAAAATTCCAAACAAGAAAAGCATTACAATCAAGTCTCTTCCTATTTAGAAAAGATGTTGACTACTACCTAAATAGAATAACAATAATAGGAGAAGAAGAAAAAGAAACACTCATCTACCTTGTAAATACATGGATAAGATTATTATCACCATTTATTCCATATGCAACAGAGGAGATATGGGATACATACAATGATGATGATGTATTTATCTCAACATTAGACTGGCCTGTAGCATGTGAGGACTTAATTGATGAAAAAATAGAAAAAAGTGAGGAAATAGTTCAAGATCTTGCAAAAGATATTAAGGAAATTATTAAAATTACAAAATCCAATCCAGAAGTTGTACACCTATATACTGCTCCATCATGGAAGTATGAAGTATATAATATAGCACAAGAAGTTGGAAAACCAAATATTGGTGAAATAATTCACAAAGCCATGGATGCAAATCTATGTGATAATAAGAAAGAATTATCTAAATTTGCAACAAAAGCAGGTAAAAACTTCAATAAAATTAATTATGTGGGAGTAGTTGATGAAGTTTCAGTAATAACTGATGCACGTGAATATCTGGAAAGTGAAATTGGTGCTAAAATAGAAGTATATGATAAACCAACATACGATCCACAGAATAAAGCACAAAATGCATCACCATATAAACCAGCAATATATCTTGAATAATTGTTTTCTAACAATTATTCTTTTTTTAAAAAAAATAGAAAAATATAATATAGACAAATTACAAACTAATTAATAACTGTTGAATATAATGAATTTTTTTTCATATGCCTTGATAGTGTAGCGGATATCACGAGGGACTGCGGATCCCTTTACCCGAGTTCAAATCTCGGTCAGGGCGCTTTCAATATTTAACACTTTTTTTGAATAACTATTTTTAATATTAATATTGATTTGTAAACAATATATTCAGTATAATTTTTAAAAAATATTAGTGTTTATAATAAATTAGTTAACTTATAATATCTTCATTTAATAATTATTATTATAGATTCATTCATGTTACTTTTGGAAAGATACAGTGATATAAGTACATTTTTATGTAATAAAAATAGGTTTGATAAAAATGGAAGAAAAAAATTTAATAATAATATGCACAACAGCTATAATAATAACACTACTGTTTTCAACAACAGTATTATTTTTAAATAATATTAATAACTCAGTAAATAATTCAATAAATGAAAATAATACTAATAATACAAATTCCATGGATAATTCAACAACTAATACCACCAAGTCTACATCTAAAACTATTTCAAAAGACACTTCAAGTAAAAGTAGTAGTTTTTCATCAGATACAATTAATGGAGAAAAAAATCACTGGAATATATCCCTCTTATGATGAGGATTATGAAAGAATAGCCACTGCTACTAATAAGTATTATAGAAACAAGAAAACAGGAGTGATATACAAACGTCATCTGGATGATGATGGTGTATATAGATATTATTGAAATTCTATTATAGAATTCTAATAAATTATTTTTATATAGTCAAACAATAGATTTAATTATAGAATGAAATTTTTAATGTGATTGTATGACAAAGATAGGAATTTTAGAAGTTGAAGGTGTTTTAACATTATATGAACACTTTGGTTATTTACCTACAGATGTAGTTAAATCTAATGGTAGATTGGAAAATGGAAAAAAAGCTCATGAAGAATTAGATGGTATAATAATACCTGGAGGTACAATTCTTGAATCAGAATCTATGACTGGTGAGGTTGAAGAAGAAATTAATCTTATAAATGATGATGATGGGTTTATTTTAGGTATGTGTGCAGGATTTCAGGTACTTGGAAAACATACAAATGTTGGAAGAAACTCTCCAGTACCAATAATAAGAAAGGGTATGGGTCTTTTAGATGTTACTTTTGAACCATTTATAAATACAAATAAGGTAAATGCAGATATTGTTGATGATAACACACTCTTTACAAAAAACTTAAAGGACACAACAGTAAGTGGTTTTCATTGTCATACATATGGTAGGATAGAATCAAATGATAAGAATGTTATCTACTCAAATATTCAAAGATCAAACTATAGATATAAACCAGAAAGGATATTATCTGGTGTTTCAAATAAAAAGGGAAATATATTAGGAACAACAGTGCACTGTTTACTTGATAATAATCCTCAAATAGTAAACAACATACTAGAATATCTTGATGCTACAAATGAATATGAAGACATTAAACAAAGAAATAAAAAACTTCAAAGTAAGGTATTTTCTGAAATTGGAGTCGATACAAACAACATGGCACCACTAAGAGAAAAACATCCTGAAGTTCCACCAATGATAATGTTAATGGGAACAGGTTCTGAATCTGGAAAAACATTTCTTGCTAGTGGAATTGTAGGAGCACTAAGAGAAAAGGGAATACATACGTATGTAATTAAAACAGGTCCTGATATAAGAGATTTATCACCATCTCTTTATGTAAATAAGGAAAAATTGGAGGATTATGCATCGATACAAATAAGTAATATTGGATGGACTCCACTTGAAAAAATAATAGAACAAGTAAAGAATAAGGGCTATGATTTAGTACTGGTTGAAGGAGTAATGAGTGCAGCAACAGGACTACTTAATAAAAAAACACCATATTCAACTGCAGAAATTGCATATGCAGGTAATATTCCTGTTATAATGGTATCTAGTGTAAGTAAGGGTGGTATTGAAACAGCAGCTATTGATATTGAAGCACATATTAATCTATTAAATAAGATGGATGTTAAAACAGCTGGTGTTATTTTAAATAAAACCTATGATGAAGGTATTGTGGAACATGTATCTGAATTCTTATCTAATAAATCTGGAATACCAGAGGATAATATTTGGAGTATTGGTAAGGCCAAAGTAGAGAATAAAGGACAGGTTCCAGAGGATTATCTTCAATTGGAAACATTTACAAAAGCAGCAATGGATGTTGTTAAAGAATATGTGGATGTTACAAAAATAATGGATTTAGCTAAAGTACCAGAATTTAGAGGATACTTATCCTATGAGGAAATTTGTGATTTATATAAAAAATAGTTTCATAAAAAAAGGAGTATGGAGAATTTAATTGTTATTTTTAAATTCTTTGTATGCTTCTATTATTTCATCACCACTAATAAATACGTGATTATTTTTTTGAGCATATTCTCTTGTTTTATCTACAGACATTGCTTCACCATTATCTCCAATCATTTCACAACAGATACCAACAGGTTCTAATCCTGCCATTTCAAGTAGTGCTATTGTTAATTCGGTATGTCCTTCTCTTGTTAGAACTGCATCCTTTTCTGCTCTAAGTAGAGTTACATGTCCAGGGGATCTGAAATATTTACCAAATTCTGCTTGTTTTCCTTCTTTACAAAGAAGTGCTAATTCACGTTCTGTTTTTGATCTATCTGTATCTGGAATACCAGTGTATGTGTCACGGTAATTAACAGTTATACTAAATGCAGATTTTGCATCGTATGGTATGTCATTTGGGTAAAGATCTTTTAATACGGGATATTTTTCATTAGCTTCTTTTAGAATATCTACCATGAAGGGAATTCCAAGTTTGTCACAGTTTTCATTGGAAATAGGCATACATACAAGTCCTCCAGCATATTTACGTATTGTTGTCATTTTTTCTGTAGTCATAAATTCTGCTGCAGTAATCATGTCTGTTTCACTTTCACGATCATCACTATCATAAATTAATATTATTTCTCCATTTTTTAATGCTTCAATTGCTTTATCTATCATATAATAACCTAGTTTTTTTCGTTCTACATATAATATATTTACTCTAAGTCATCTTTTATATTTTCTATTTTTTTCTCAAGAGTATTTTGTTTAATAATCATACTTAATATATTTGATAAATTTAACATGTTATCAATTACTACTAATTTTTTTGCCTGTAAAAGGGAATAGATGTTCTTTATATTTGATGATGGTATGTTAAATGATACACCATCCATTGTTTCCCATGAAGTTTCGTATTTAATATCCTGGTTTTGGTTTTTAAATAATTTAACTTCCTTTGGATAGGCTTTTATTACAATTTCATCCACCTGTTCTATAGGTTCAGTAATTTTTTTCTGTTTAATTGTGGAGATTTCAATTCTTTTTTCTGATGGAATAATTTTTAAATATTGATTTTCTCCAATTTTTCTTATCATTGATTTGGTTATAGTTGCACTTGTTATTAATTCATATTCGTCTTCCACATGTATCCCTCCCGGAATACAAATAAATAATTATGTTCTAATTTTCTTTACTAATTTTTAAAATTCAATAGTAATTTATAGTTATTATAGTTTTATTTATTTTTTGTGTCTTTAATATTTTTGTATTATTGTGATATTTATTATTTAATAATGCTATTTTTTACTTCTCTATTTTAATTATTACTTTATCTCCGTCCTTTAAATTAAGTGTATCTCTTAATTTTTCAGATGAGACATATTCCAATGTATCTGTATCATATACAGTTTTTACAGGAAATAGTATTGCACCTTTTTTAGTTATTTTTTCATCTATTGTAGATAGGTATGCTTCTAGAAAAAGTACATCTCCAAAGGATCCATTTCCATGAATTCTCTTTAATTTATCATGTAGATTATCTAAGTTTAACGTGATATTATTACTTAATTTTATATTTAAAGTTCCATGATATGGTATAAATCCAAGTTTATCTAAGTATTGTTTTTTATAAACCTCTTTTTTCATGAATTGTCCTGCCTTTTGTAGTCCAGAACTTACTTTACCTTCAAAAGATAACACTTTCTAAACACACTCCAATTTTTTTTATTGTATTTATTCTTATTTTCTTGAGTAGTTTTTTTTCCTAATTTAATATAAT
>NZ_MUZW01000063.1:0-32498 GCF_003266085.1 Methanosphaera sp. DEW79
AAATAAAAATCTAAAAATAAAAATAAATAATTAATCTTTGTAAAATAAAGTTTACGCCGAGAATGGGATTTGAACCCATGAGGAGATAACTCCACGGGATCTCAAGTCCCGCGCCTTACCTGGCTAGGCTATCTCGGCCTCTAAAAAAATAAAAAGAATAAAACTATTTGAAATCTATTACTATATATGATAGTAATAATTTATATAGTTTGTTATTTTATCTATGCTTTAAGTTCTATTTCGATACTTACATTATCAGGAACATTAACTTTCATAACTTGTCTCATTGCACGTTCATCTGCTTCAATTCCCACAAGACGTTTATGAATTCTTAATTCCCATTTTTCCCATGTTGCTTTACCTTCACCATCTGGACTTTTTCTAGTAGGTACTACTAATTTTTTAGTTGGTAAAGGAATAGGTCCTGATAAATCTACACCAGTTCTTTCAGCTATTTTTTTAAGTTGATTACATACATCAGCTATTTTTTCTGGATCTGTACCTGTTAATTTAATTCTAGCTTTGTTCATATTCATTCTCCCTAATAAAACCTTTTCATATCGATTATCCAACAACTTATATTATATTCAAAAAAATTTACATGAATAGTATTTACTATATGATAAACTTAAGTTTATTAAAAATAGTATCATTATGGGATATCGATTAATTAAAAAAAAATTAATAAGTAAAAATTAATTTACTTATTTTGCATCAGTAATGTCTATACACATTCCTGCTGCTACGGTTTGACCCATATCACGGATAGCGAATCTTCCCATGTGAGGAATTTCTTTGATGTTTTCAATTACCATAGGTTTTGTTGGTTTAATGGTAACTAAAGCTGCATCTCCTGTTTTAAGGAAGTCAGGGTTTTCTTCTTTAGGTTGTCCTGTTGCAGGATCTAATTTTACATCTAAGGATAAGAAAGTACATGCAACTTGTGCTGTGTGTGCGTGGAATACAGGTGTGTATCCAACTGTCATTACACCAGGGTGTTGTAATACAACGATTTGTGCTTTGAATTCTTTAGCTACACTAGGAGGGTTTTGTGTTGTACCAGCAACGTCTCCTCTTTTAATATCGTTTTTACCTACACCTCTTACGTTGAATCCAACGTTGTCTCCAGGTTCTGCTTTGTCAAGAACTTCGTGGTGCATTTCAATAGATTTTACTTCACCAGTTACTCCAGCTGGTTCAAATGCTATGTTTTCAGCTGTTTTTAATATACCAGTTTCAATTCTTCCTACAGGTACTGTACCTACACCAGTAATGGAGTATACATCTTGAATAGGTAATCTTAATGGTAAGTCTACAGGTTTATCTGGTTCATCTAATGCATCTAATTCTTGTACAAGAGTGTTTCCTTTGTACCAAGGTGTGTTTGAACTTTTCTCAGAGATGTTATCTCCTTCAAATGCAGATACTGGTATGAAAGGTACGTCTGAAGGTTTAAATCCTACTGTTGAGATTAAAGCTCCTAATTCTTCTTTTAATTCATTGAATTTATCTTCAGAGTAGTCTACTACATCCATTTTGTTAATTGCAATAATTAATTGGTTTATACCAAGGGTTCTTGATAAGAAGATGTGTTCTTTTGTTTGTGGCATGATACCGTCGTTTGCTGCTACTACAAGAACTGCTGCGTCTGCTTGTGATGCACCAGTAATCATGTTTTTAACAAAGTCACGGTGTCCTGGACAATCTACTACAGTGTATTCGTATTTTTGTGTTTCGAATTTAGCGTGAGCAAGATCTATAGTTACTCCTCTTTCTCTTTCTTCACCGAGTTTATCCATAACAAATCTGAATTTGTCTTCTCCTTCATCTAATTGTTGTTCAGCAATAGCTCCTTCTAATAATAAAAGGTGTCCTACTAATGTTGATTTTCCGTGGTCTACGTGACCAATAAATGCTAAGTTCATGTGTGTTTTTTCTTTTGCCATTATATATCCTCCATAATTAAAACATGTATTGAATATAATATATAAATCAGGAACTATTAGAAAATAGTATGATTTATAAAGTGTTAGTAAGCCGATTGCTAGATTATATCTAGAGAACGTCCCCTAACAAAGTAATAAAGAAATATACTGTACTATTGTACTACAAAGAAATATAACCAGGGAATAGTTATATTCCCTTGTAAAATAACATATTTCTTTTTATTATCTTTAATTACTTAATAAATTACAATAATTTCCTAAACTTAAATGAAGTTTAGATATATAAAATTATCTTTTATTAAATAAACTATATATATTTTTTTATTAATATACTTTTTAGTATTTAATTTAAAAAAAAGTATACGAAAAAGAAGTATACTTATCCTAAGTAGTGGTCAGGTCCATATGGTTCTGGAGTTAGACCTTTTCTTTCACGTATTTCTTTTACGATTTTATTTTGTAATTCTCTTGGGATTCTTTCAA
Organism: Methanosphaera sp. DEW79; assembly: GCF_003266085.1. NCBI lineage: Archaea > Methanobacteriati > Methanobacteriota > Methanobacteria > Methanobacteriales > Methanobacteriaceae > Methanosphaera > Methanosphaera sp. DEW79. Next base: position 2,430 of record NZ_MUZW01000063.1, read on the forward strand.
ATCCAGAGTTTTCAGTAGACCAAATACAACGTCCTTCTGCTGCTGATCTTATATCTCCAGCAAATCCAAACATTTCTGAAACAGGTACTTTAGATTCAATAGTAGACATATCTCCTTCTTGACCCATTTCTACAATTTGTCCTCTTCTGTTTTGTACTTCACGAGTTGCTGCACCCATGTAATCTTGAGGTACACTTATGTATACTTTTTGCATTGGTTCCATTAATGTTGGTTGTGCTAACATTATTGCTCCATATACTGCTTTTCTTATAGCAGGTAATACTTGTGCTGGTCCTCTGTGTACTGCATCTTCGTGTATTTTTGCATCCATGAGACTTATTTTTATTCCCATAGCTTTTTCATTTGCAAGTGGTCCATCATCTAATGCACTTTCAAATCCTTCCATTAATAACTCTTTAATTTCATCTAAGTATTGAATACCACGAGTTTTATTTACAAATATACTGTGTTTGTATACATCCCATACTTTTTTAGCTTCATCTTTGTCAAGACCATGTTCTTGGAATGTTTTAGCTAATTCTTTACCTTTTACTCTTCCTTCTGGGATTTCTCCTTCAGAAATAGCATTCATTAAATCATCAGATAATGGTTCAATATCTATGTAGAATCTGTTATGTTTGTTAGGTGATTTTCCTTCAACATTTGTTGCTGTACCTGCAATAGTTTCTCTGTATACTACAATAGGTTCAGATGTTTCTACTTCTAATCCTTTATCATTAATTCTGTAGATAATAACTTCTAAGTGTAATTCACCCATACCAGCAATTAAGTGTTCACCAGTTTCTTCGTTAATTTCTACTCTTAATGTTGGGTCTTCTTTACCAACTTGTCTTAATACTTCAATAAGTTTTGGTAAATCTTTTGTGTTTTTAGCTTCTACTGCTACTGTTACTACTGGTTCAGATATGTGTTCTAAACTTTCAAATGGTGCTATGTTATGGTCTGCATCTGTAATTGTTTCCCCTGCAATAGCTCCTCTTGCACCAGTAATTGCTACAATATTACCTGCTGGAACTGAGTCTGTATTAATTCTTTCAGGACCCATATATACTCCAACTTGTTGGGTTCTTGCTTTACTCATTGAACCTACAAAGAATATTTCTGAACCTTTTTCAATTGATCCACCATATACACGACCAGTTGCTATTTCACCAGCGTGTTTATCAATACTTACATCTGTTACCATTACTGCAAGTGGTGATGTTGAATCAGTTGCAATCATACCTTGTCCTTCTACAGATTCTATATCTCCAGACCAGATTTTAGGTACCCTGTATTCTTGTGCAACTTTTGGACTTGGTAAGTGTTCTACTACCATACCAAGAATTACTTCTTCAATTTTAATTTTTTGAGCTAATTCTTTTTGGTTGTCTTCATTACAGTATTGGATAATATCTTTGAAAGTAATGTTTGTTTTTAACATTTCAGGTACGTTAATTGCCCAGTTATGATATGCTGAACCGAATGCTACTGTACCATCTTCAATTTTTACTTGCCATTCTGTTTTGTATTGTTCAGGAGCCATGTTTTTGATGAGTTTGTTTACTCCTGCAATAATTTTTACAAATCTGTTTTGTAATTCAGCATCATCAAGTTTTAATTCATTTATTAATCTATCTACTTTGTTAATAAAGAGAACAGGTCTTACATTTTCTTTTAAAGCTTGTCTTAATACTGTTTCTGTTTGAGGCATTACACCTTCTACTGCACATACAACTACTACAGCTCCATCTACAGCTCTCATTGCACGGGTTACGTCTCCACCAAAGTCTACGTGTCCTGGTGTATCAATAAGGTTGATAAGGTATTCGTTATCTTCATAACTGTGTACCATTGATACGTTTGCTGCATCAATAGTAATTCCTCTTTCTTGTTCTTGTTCATCAAAATCAAGGAATCTTTGATCTCCTGCTAATTCAGAAGATATCATTCCTGCTGCTGCAAGAAGGTTATCTGATAATGTTGTTTTACCATGGTCAATGTGTGCTACTATACCAATGTTTCTAATATAGTCTGGCTTGTACATTAAATCTTTGATTTTTTTTACCATTTGATCTCGTCGACTCAATAAAATCACCTAAATGTTAAATCTTAAATTAATTAGTTTTTTTATTATTATTTAATTATTAGTTTAATACTTTATTAATTTTATTAAATTTAATTTAAAAATTATTTTTTTAAATCATCTAATAAATTTTTATAAATATCTTTTTTAAAAAAAATAAAAGAGAAAAAAGATAAGTAGTTTCAAAATCTAGTGTGCGGATCTTGCTACTCTTTCTTTTTCTTCTTTTTTCTGTACAGCAAAGCTTCTTGAATCTTCATCTGATGCTAATAATATTTCATCAGCTAAACATTGAGCTGCTGATTTTTTATTTTTAAATGCAGATTGCATTGCACCTTTTGTAATAAATCCTAAAGAAAGGTCTACTCTTCTTTGTGGTGCTATATCTACTGCAATTTGGTATCCAATACCACCGTATTTGATACGTGTGGTTTCTTCCCTTGGTGCTGTGTTTTCTACAGCTTTTACTAAAACTTGAACAGGGTTTTGTTTGGTTTTATTGTTGATAATTTCTAAAGCATCTTCTACAATGGAGTATGCTTTATTTTTTTTACCACTGTTTCTTTCTGTTCTCATGATTTTATTCATGAGTCTTTCTACAATAGATACTTTAGATTTTGCAAATTGTCTTTTTACGTGACGTCCCATTGTGTGTGGTACAACAATTTCATCTAAACATACGTAGTTTTGTAATCCCATATCTTCTACTGTAACTTCTGTTACATCCCATTTATCGAATAATTTAAAGCTCATATTAATTAAATCTCCTTAAATAAATTAATTACCTTACAGGTTTTTCGATTTTTCCACTTACCATTTCAGATAAAGCTACGTTGTTTACTTTTGTAACTTTCCATCTTACTCCAGGAATATCACCCATAGACCTACCTGATGGTCCACCTATTCCTTCAATCATTACTTCATCGTGTTCATCGATAAAACCAATAGCTCCATCACCTGGTGCGAAAGCTGTAATTTGTTTACCGTTTTTAATTAATTGAACTCTTACACATTTTCTTATTGCAGAGTTAGGCTGTTTTGCTTCAATACCTACTTTTTCTATTACAATTCCTCTTGCTTGAGGTGATCCTTCTAGTGGATCTGCTTTTATGTTTAATCCGAGGGTTTTTCTTTTGTATTGTGTGTCTTTCCATCGGAAGTTTTGTCTGTTATCTTTTAATTTTTTTGCTGCAAATAATCCTGGCAAATTTTATTCCTCCATTTATACTTTATAAAATTTTTTTATTATTCTATTCAAAGTTATTTAAAAATACCACATGTACATTTAACACAGATGAAGTAGTGTAATTTACATGAAGTATTATTTAAATTTATGCTGTGTGCAATAATTTACATACTTTTCATTATAGTTTTTAGTATTAACTGAGTTTTTTTAAGAATTTAGGATGTAAAATAAAACCATTTTTTTACTTTTAATCCTAAATATAAATAATCATAAACATGGTTATTTTATGATAATATCACTAATATCAAATTGTCTTTTAGCAAATTGTCTGGCTCGCCGAATATTCTGACCATTTTTACCAATAGTAGAACGTTTAGTCTTTGAGTCGACATCCAAGGTCGCGATTTTATTACCTTTAGCATTAGTAGAAAATTCTATTGAATTTACTTTAGCTACAGATAACAAATTTTTTATAAATTCGCCGGGATCGTCAGAGTGTTCAATAATTTCAATACTCTTATCTACTTTATTCTGCATTTTAGCAATAGTACTACCACGTTTTCCTATTGCTAATCCCATATCTCCTTTTTTTACCAAAAAAGTAACTTTATCATGTTCTTCATCAATAATACAGTCCTTAACCGTAGCACTTGTTATTGTTTCAAACAAGCCAATATATCTGATTTCATTGGTTGTAAACTTGATGGACATAATTCAATTTACTCCTTAATCTCTAATATGTTAGAGTCTCCAGGTTCTTGTATAATTAGAACTGATACTGTGAATGGTTTACCACAGATTGAACCTAGTTCTACACTGGAACCTTCAAATGTATATACTGGCATTTCAGATAATTTTGAATATGCTTCAATATCTGCTTTAACATTTTTAGGAGTGTTTTCAGCCATAATAGCTAACTCCCCATTTCCAAGTTTTATTGCTTGAATTGCTTTATTGGATCCTAATATAACCTTACCAGTATCAACGGCTACACGTATCCCTCTTTCTATATCCATTTACTGCCTCCTAGTTTTTATCTTTCATAATGACACCAACAGACCCCGTACCATGAGGTATTGGTTGTCCAACAATAACATTCTCAATTATACCTGTGAGTTTATCAGTTTCTCCACGAATACTTGCATTAAGCAAGTGTTTTCCAGTTTCTTCGAAAGCTGCACGAGCAAGAACACTTGATTTTTCACCACTGATACCATGTCTTCCAATGGATTTTACAACCCCTTCAGAAGTCATCATATCAGCAACAAGCATAATGTGTCTTATATCCACACTAAGCCCTTGTTCTTCCATGGTTGTATATAACTCATGAATAATAGCATTTCTTGCAGCTTCAATACCAAGAACTTTTTCAATCTCAAAAATATCGTTTGTAGTTGTTTTAACAATATCCACACCATCAATTTTTAAAATAGCTCCAATATTAGAACCTTCAGTGTGAATTACCCATTCATTATGTTCATGACGGATAACAACTTTACCAATACCTTTAACACCACTAATTTGAAGATCTCTGATTTTATCAGCAAGTAATCTTAATTCTCGAATACCTTGTTGCATTTTTTCTTCATCTTTAGAAAATGTGGTTTCAAAACTCAGTAAATTATTATTTATCTTTACCTGTTTAAAAGTTTTTTCAATTACAGCAGTAACTTCTGAAAGTTCAAGTCTACGTTCATCAAGAATATCTTGATCAATTTCAGCTGTAATTATGTTATCCATATAATTTACATTGAAGTTTTTAATAACATCATTCAATGTTATTTTACCTATTTTATTACCCATTTTACGAATAAATTCTTCATCATTTTTATAATCATCAGCAAAGAAAATATCCATAGTAGGAGTAGATATTTTCTTACGAGCATCTACTACTTCTATAAGACGAGGTAACCCTAAGGTTACGTTTAATTCTACTACCCCTGCATAGTGAAAAGTACGCATGGTCATCTGAGTACCAGGTTCACCTACAGATTGAGCTGCAATAGTACCTACAGATTCACCAGGTTCAACCTCTTCACGTTCATATGCTTCTTTAACTTTAAGAACTAAAGTTTTTAATTCATCATCAGTTAAATTATTACGTTCAGATGCTTCACTTATTTCCTCAACAAGTTTAATAGGGAAATAATCAGCACCATTTTCATTAACTACTGCTTGAACTTCTTCTACATTCATAAAAATCCACTCTCCCTATTTAGCATTACCATTAGCTTCTAATCTCATCTCTTCTATTAAACGATCAAGATTTGCTACTATACCATAATCACTTTTTGCTGGGTTAATACCATCTTCACCATATTTAAATTGAATAATAGCTCCCCTATTATCACGTACAGTTCCATCTTCATGTACACTTAAGTCATGAAGTGCATTTACAAGACGTCTTTGCATGTAACCACTCTGTGCTGTACGAATAGCTGTATCTACTAATCCTTCACGTCCACCCATAGCGTGGAAGAAAAATTCTAATGGATCAAGTCCTTTCTTATAACTACTGTGTACAAATCCACTAGCTTTAGAACCCACATCACCTTTACGGAAATGAGGTAAAGTACGATTAATATAACCCCTATTAATACGTCCTCCACGAACAGCCTGCTGTCCTACACAAGTAGCAATCTGAGTTAAGTTAAGCATTGAACCACGAGCACCAGTGAGTGCCATAATTACTGCACTGTTAGATGTTGTAAAGTAACGTTCTGCAATAACCCCAGTGTTATCCCTTGCTTCCCCAAGCACTTGCATGATTTTCATCTCAAGTGTTTCACGTAAACTACGTCCAGGTAATGCTTCAAGTTCATTATCTTCATATGCTTGAATAAGTTGTTCCACTTTACGATCAGATTTTTCAAGTAATTCTTTAATACGTTCTTCTGCTTCCTTAGGAATTTCTTCATCAGCAGTACCAGTTGTGAAACCTCTTTGCATTACTCCACCAAATACTGCAAGTTTTGTAGCATGATCAAGGAAGTAACGAGCTTCACTAGGACCAAATTGTTTTACAATTGAATCTAATATTTTACCACTACCAGATCCATATCCTTTATCATCAACTACTCCTTGTAATAATTGACCATTACTAATTACTACATAAGCATCATGTTCACAGTTTTCATGTTTACATTCCTCACATTTTCTACAAATCTCTGCCTTATAAATTAAGTTTAATTTATCAGGTAAGAGTAAACTGAAAATTTCTTTACCAGTCCAATCTCTTCCTTTAGATTCAGGAAGTTCCATTTTAGAACGTTTAATGATTTGGAATGCTTTATCTTCAGGATATACTGTAGATGCATGTGTAAGTAAATATGCACCAGTAATGTGATCATGTATAGCTCCAATAATTGGTCCACCATAACGAGGTGAAAGAATATGTTCTTGTACCTTCATTATGTCATTTGCTTCAGCACGAGCTTCAGGAGTTTGGAATACGTGCATGTTCATTTCGTCTCCATCGAAATCTGCATTGTATGGAGGACATACACATAAATTTAACCTGAATGTTTTATATGGTAATACTCTTACTTCATGTGCCATCATTGACATACGGTGAAGTGAAGGTTGACGATTGAATAATACAATATCTCCATCAATAATATGCCTTTCAACTATGTATCCTGGTTTTAGATTTTCAACAACCATTTCTTTTGTTTCATCATAAACTCTGATTTTACGTCCATCAGGTCTTATTATGTAGTTTGCTCCAGGATGTACATCAGGCCCATTATTAATATATTCCTTCATTTTTTCCATGTTCCATTCAGTAACAGCTATAGGTACAGTTACTTCTTTAGCTATCATTTCAGGAACTCCAACTTCATTTATACTTAATGTTGGGTCTGGTGAAATTACAGTACGTGCTGAGAAATTTACACGTTTACCTGCAAGATTACTTCTGAAACGTCCTTCTTTACCTTTTAGACGTTGAGCTAATGTTTTTAAAGGTCTTCCAGATCTATGTCTTGCTGGTGGTACTCCAGATGCTTCATTATCAAAGTAGGTTGTTACGTGGTATTGGAGTAACTCCCATAAATCTTCAACAATAAGTTGTGGTGCACCAGCTTCCATATTTTCTTTTAATCTTTGATTAATACGTAAAATATCCACAAGTTTGTGTGTAAGGTCATCTTCTGATCTTTCACCAGTTTCAAGTGTAATTGAAGGTCTTACTGTTACAGGTGGTACTGGTAGTACTGTTAAAACCATCCATTCTGGTCTTGCTACCTTTGGATTTATACCAATAAAGATATAATCCTCTTCTGGTATCATTTCTAATCTTTCACGTACTTCACTAGCAGTTAATTTATATGTTCCTTCAACAAGAGAAATTGGTTTATCAATTTTAATTTCTATTTGTTCTTCTTCACAATGTGGACATTTTTCTTTTTTAGCTGCTAAATGGATTTGTTTTAAGATTTTAGAAATATCTTCACCATTTTCTATTCTTTCTTCTAATTTATCTTTATATTCTAACTTTTCAGTATCTGTTAAAAGTACTCTTCCACATTTACGACAAGTAGATCTTAGAATTTTATGAATAGTATCTGCAAATCCCACATGTATTACAGGTCTTGCAAAGTTAATATGTCCAAAGTGTCCTTGACAATCTCCACCTTTAGAACCACAAGTTCTACATTTAAGTCCTGGGTCAATTACTCCAAGTCGTGGATCCATTAATCCTGATTCTATTGGATAACCATCTTCATCATATGTATCTGGCGTTACAATTTTAGTTACAGACATTTTTCTTATAACTTCTGGTGACATTAAACCAAAATCTATTTCAGATACTTTTTTTATTATTCCTTTCAACTAATAATCCTCCCGAGTAATTTATTAACTATGCTTTATCTTCTAATACAAGATTTGGAGATATACATAATGATTTTAATTCATCAAGTAACAATTTAAATGCATATGATATTTCTATTGGGAATGTTTCTGTTTCTCCACATATTGCACAGTATGTTCTATCACGTATTTTATCTCTTACTGCTAATCTACCACAATTTCCACATAACAATGCTTCATATTTATCTGATTCATCGAGTAATCTTTCTTTTAATGCTAGTGCAGCACCATGTGCAATTAAACAGTCACGTTCCATTTCTCCAAATCTAAGTCCACCTTCTCTTGCTCTACCTTCAGTAGGTTGACGAGTGAGAACTTGTACTGGACCTCTACTTCTTGCATATACTTTATCTGAAGTCATGTGATGTAATTTCTGGTAATATGCTACTCCTACAAAGATTTCTGCTTTGAAACGTTCACCTGTTATACCATTGTATAATTGTTCACGACCATGTGTTTCAAAACCATTTTCTTTAAGTAAACGTTTGATTTCATCTTCTGGTACTCCAGTAAATGGTGTACCATCAATACGATGTCCTTCCATACAACCAGCTTTACCTGCAAGCATCTCAATAATCTGTCCAATAGACATCCTTGATGGAATTGCGTGAGGATTTATCATTAAATCAGGACACATACCATTTTCATTGAAAGGCATATTTTCTTGAGGTACTATAAGACCTAATACTCCTTTCTGACCATGTCTTGATGCGAATTTATCACCATATTCTGGTTGTCTGTGATCACGTACTTTGACTTTTGCTAATTTACTTCCTTCAACAGTTTCTGTTAGCATTACTTTGTCTACTATACCATGTTCACCATGTCTTACTGTAACACTTGTTTCACGTCTTCTTTCTGCTACAGTACCAAATTCATCCACATCTTCAAGGAATCTTGGAGGTGATGTTTTACCTATTAATACATCTCCACTTGTTACTGGTACTTCTGGATTGATAAGTCCATCTTCATCTAAGTGTTTGTATACTTCCTCTGATCTATATCCTCGTACCATACTTTCGGGATATTCAAAGTGATCTTCTTGTCCACCAGGATAACGTCTTTCTGATGCTTCGTATGATCTAAAGAAGGAAGATCTACCTAATCCTCTTTCTAATGCTGCTTTATTCATAACAAGAGCATCTTCCATGTTACATCCTTGGTATGAAAGAATTGCTACTACGAAGTTTTGACCAGATGGTCTTTTATCATATTCTGTTGAAACCATACTTTTTGTTTTTACAACAGGCATTTGTGGTTGATGTAAGAGATGTGCTCTTGTATCAGTTCTTAAATTATAGTTTGATACATATAATCCAAGAGCCTGTTTTGTCATACCTGCCTCCATTGTGTTCCTTGGTGAGGAATTATGGTTAGCATATGGAATAATTCCAGCACAAATACCAAGCATTGTTGATGGATCTATTTCAAGATGAGTATGTTCTTCTGTTAATTGATCTTCAAACATTGCAATGTATGCATTTTCTTCTTCTTCAGCATCAATATACTCTATGATTCCTTTATGAATAAGGTCAAACCATTTTAGTTCTCCTGCTGCAACTTGATCAATAATTTCATCAGTGAGTTTTGAAACTCCATTTTCAACTATTACCAATGGTCTTCTTGCCCTTCCAGGATCTGTGAATATAAATATTTCACTATTTTCTTCATAGTATGTTATATTTAATTCATGAGTTAATTCATTAGATCTTCTTCTGGCTTTAACTTCTTTTACAAATGCTTCAGGTTCATCTGTTGTTCCAATTAATTTACCATTTATATAAACTTTAACTTTAACCATTATAAGTCTCCTTAAATCCCTTTTTCATTTTATAAGTTATGATCTAATGGTGTGATATAATCCATATCTTGGATTGTTTTTTCTATATCTTCTAAAGGATAGCCTTCAGATATTTTTGTAATTATAGCTAAGTTTTTTACTAAACCACAGTTTGGTCCTTCCGGAGTTTCGTTAGGACATATTTTTCCAAATTGTGTTGGATGTAAATCTCTTGCTTCAAAGTGAGGTTGACTTCTTGATAATGGTGAGACTACACGTTTAAGATGTGATAGTGTTCCCATGTAACTTGTTCTGTCAAGTAATTGGCTTACTCCAGCTCTTCCACCAACCCAATTACCTGTAGCTATTGCATGTTTTATATTTTCAGTTATTACATCAGATCTTACTGCTTGTTTAACTGATGGTTCTTTTCCACGTGATAGACTACGTTCTAATTGATAGGTCATATCTCTTGTTAGACTTGTGAAAGCTACTCTGAATAAATCTTCCATAAGATCTCCAGATACTCTTAATCTTTTATTTGCATAATGATCCTTATCGTGAGGTTCACGTTCACCATTTATTACTTGTAAAAGCATATCAGTCATTTCTGCAAGATATACTGCTTTGTCAATACGAGATTCAGGATCTACTCCTACATGAGGTAAAAGATAACGATCAATTACATCTTCTGCTCTTTTAATTCTGTATTCTTCAGTCATTCCCTTTGCTACTCTGTTACCAATATATTTGATAGCATCGTATTTTGTGTCAACACCTGTTGTTTGAATATCATCAATTAATAAGAATTGAGTGTTAATATCATCAGAAACACTGTTTACCAAGTCCACATCTTTTTCAAATCCAAGAGCTCTTAGTAAGATTACAAGAGGTATTTCTCCAGGTACATAAGGGAATGATATTCTTAAGAATACTCCTTTTTTATGAGGTTTTCTATATTCTAAAGTGATTCTTGCACGGAAACCACTTTTTATTGAGGTTACAACTGCTCTTGCTCTTCTATCTTCTTTATCTTTTTCACTTTGTTCTAAGATAATTTTGTTAGGAGCAATTTCTTCCATTGTAACAATAGCTCTTTCAGATCCATTTACTATAAAGTAGCCCCCTGGATCTTGAGGATCTTCTCCAACTTTTTCAAGTTCTTCATCACTTAAGCCACATAGGTGACATGCTTTTGATTTAAGCATGACAGGTAATTCACCAATATAAACTTTTTCCATTTCATAATCGTCATTATCCCCCTTAACAAGAGCCATGTCAAGGTACATGTGAGCAGAATAATTAAGATTTCTTAATCTTGCTTCAGATGGTTCAATAATACTTTTAGAACCATCAGCTTCTTTTATGAAAGGTTTAACTATTTCTACATCACCAGTTTTAATAGTATACTCACCATGATCCAATGTTATGGGTTCTGTAATATCAACAATTTCTTGAATTTTATTATCTAAAAAATCATTGTATGATCGGATATGGTGGTCTACTATATCATATTCATCAAAAAATGAATCAACTAAAGACCATGCGTTTTTTGTCATATATCCATCTCCATTTGAAAAGAATTCAACTTTGAATAAAAATACACACTACTAATTTTATTCAAATTTCTCTTCCTAAGTTTTAGTTTACTACTTGATATTGCCCTAATAGGGAACTGTATAATTTATAATTTAAATGATTATAATACAGATTTTACATCTAATATAAGATTACATACCTAACTATTAGTTTATTTTTTTTTCTAAAGTGATGGTAATAGAATAAAAATAAATTAATAAAAAGGCAACTACTTCTCCACAAGAACCAAGTTATACTCTAGATTACTTGTATCATTAAAGTTATAATACCATATCTTAACAGTATTAGAATAAGTTAGTTTATTTAAAATAAGAATTTATAAAAAAATGAATCCATAATTTATAACACAAAAACATAGTTTAGTAATATAATTTAAATAAAAATCAAGTATCTTTAGTCAATTGAAATAATCAGTTTCAATAAAAAAAAATAATCTAACTAAAAAATATTTTTTCTAATTATAAACTACCCATAACTAACACTATGTTTTCTTTATTAATTTAATTATAATATGAATTCAATAATAAATTCTAAATTTATAAAATAATCCATCACTTTTCTAATAATATGAATAACAATGCTTTATTATCCAAATAAAAATCTATTAAAAATATTTAATAGAAAACATTTTCTGATAATCATTTACAGTATTATTAGACATCATTATAAATTTATTAATTATATCAAATATCAGTTATTATTTTAAAGTATAATCATCACTTAAAACTATGAAAAATACTTAAAATATTCCTATTTTTTCCCAATTAATTTTAGAATACAAAATTTAATTCTATCTAAAATATTATACATAGAATTCTAAATCTGATAAAGAAAACATGATTTAAAATTTAATTCTATAAATTAATACGTATACTTTATGTTTGTAACTCATCTAATAAAAAACTATAGTTTTATATAGTAGATGTTTCTTTTAAATACTAACCCTTTTAAAAAAAATTGATTAATAACTAAAAAAAATAAGTTAAATTAGAAACTATTTTAATCTCTAACAACACGATAAGCAACGAATATTCCTGCAGTTTCACTTTTTCTTGTAATTTTAAGAATATCTCCAACTTTAGCATCAATTGCTTTTACTACAGGATCTGTTGGTAATATCTTTGGAATTTGATCTAAACGAACATTTAAGTCATCAAGAACTTTTTGAGCTTCTTCTTCTGATAAAATAGTATGTTCTGGAACTAATTTATGTTGTAAAATATCAGCTTTCAAAATTATATCCTCCATATTTAAAAATAAGTAATACTAACATTAATCATTAATTATTAAATAATTATGCAGTTTATTATATAAATAATTTATAATTTAGTTTGATAAAAAAAATATGTTAAATTTCATAAATAAGTTATAATTAAAAAATATAATTATTAATTGTCAAAAATAGAATTATGTTGTTAAAATATAAGCGGGCCCGACGGGAGTTGAACCCGCGACCGCCTGGTTAAAAGCCAGGCGCTCTCCCAGACTGAGCTACGAGCCCCTATAAAATGATTATAACGCCTTGGCCGGGATTTGAACCCGAGTCGCAGGCTCGACAGGCCTGCATGATAGCCTCTACACTACCAAGGCATTTATACTTATTAAAAACACATACTTTGTACTACAAAGCAACTATGTTATACTTTGTATGTTATAGTATATAAAGGTATCGGTTAAAGATACATATAACTTACTAACAATTATATTTATAAATAAAAGGTTATCCCGTCTGCCGGACTTGAACCAGCAACATTCGGATCTACAGTCCGATGCTCTGCCAAATTGAGCTAAGACGGGTATAACAGTGGGACCACCCGGATTTGAACCGGAGTCTCAGGCTCCCAAAGCCCAAAGGATCGACCAAGCTACCCTATGGTCCCATGTACTAAAAATTATAGAGCCCCAGGGGGGAATTGAACCCCCGACCGCTTGATTACAAGTCAAGCGCTCCACCAGACTGAGCTACTGAGGCATCTACGTGTTAAAACCTATTTGTCCATAATAGGTTAGAAGTCATTTATTATTTAACTAACTCATACTATATAAAGGTTTCCCCCCTTATAGTATTCCCATTTAAAATCCTAAAAAAGAGAAATAAAAGAATAATACTCTTTAAAAAAATTATATAAAAATTATTAATTTTTATTTCGTTTAGCAGAGTCAACTAAAGCTTTTACAGCAGGTAATTCTTCACCAGCAATTAGATTTATACTTGCTCCTCCACCACTACTAATATGTGTAATATCATCATCTAAATCCATATTACTTGCAGCAGCAGCAAGATGACCCCCACCAATAATTGAAAATCCTTCTGATTTAGCCATAGTATTTAATAAATCTTCAGTTCCTAAATTAAAGCCTTCTTTTTCAAATACTCCTGCAGGACCATTGGCAAATAATGTTTTTGCTTCCAAAATTTTTTCCTTATAAATTTCAATAGTTTTACTACCAATATCATAGATTGGTAAATTTGGAATTTCATCAACAGAATATTCCACACGTTTATCATTTTCAAGAATTGCTAAATCAACAGGTAATATTATTTTATCAGAATAGTCTTTTAACAATTCTTTTGCAAAATCAATATAATCTTCATAACCCCTTTGAACTATAAAATCATAATTATATTCTTTTAAATCAACACCACTTGCTACAAGGAAAATATTTGCTACAAGACCAGTTGTTAATATAAAATCTGCTCTATTAGTTCTTAGTGCATTAGCCATAACATTTATAGAATCATCAGCTTTAATACCTCCAAGTACATAAACTCGTGGTTGTTGTGCATTATCTAATATCCCATACAATGTTTTTAATTCTAATTCCATAACTCTTCCAGCAAGGGATGGTAATACTTTTGAAAAACCAATAAGTGAAGTTTGAGATCTGTGTGCTGTAGCAAAAGCATCATTAACAAAGTAATCAGCCAGAGGAGTTAATGTTTTAACCATGTATGTGTTTGCTTGTTCTTCTGGTGTTAATTTAGGCATTTCTTCTGAATAAAATCGAACATTTTCTAATAGAACTATTTCACCATTAACCATGTTTGATATGATATTTTGAGCTTCTCTAGAAAATATAGAGTCAACATATGTAACATCTTTTCCAATAATATTAGACAATGATCTGGCATGTTGTTTAAGAGTAGTGAAATCTGATTTACCTGGCCTACTTTGATGTGCTATTATTACAACACGAGCATCCCTATCTGACAATTCAGAAATAGTACTTGAATGTAATCTCATTCTAGTATCGTCTAATAATTCACCATCTATAGGATCTACTGGTGAATTAACATCTACCCTAAGTAATACTGTTTTTCCTTCAAAATCAAAATCATCCATTGTATTAAAATCATAATCCATAACTAATACCCCTTAATTACTTCTAAAAAAAATATTAAATTAAACTAACTAAATCAATTAGAGCTTCTTTTTGATTTTCTGCTTTAATAATACCAGAAGCTAGTAGAACTCCTTGAGCACCAAGATCTAATGCTGCTTTCATATCTTCTCCCGTAGATATTCCAGCACCACATAATACTGATATATTCTTGTTAATTTTATGAATTTCTTCAACTGTATTTTCAACTACTTCAGGACTAGCTTGAGAGACAGGAATACCAGTACCAATTAATTCAGGTGGTTCAATTGCAATGAAATCTGGATTAAATGATGCACAGGCAGCACTTGTTTTAACATTATTAGTACATAATACACTAGTTAAATCTAGTTGTCTTGTTTTTTCAACAACAACATCAATATCAGCCAAAGTTAATCTTTTCTCTGAATGATTAATTAAACTACCCTCTATACCAGTTTCATATAAAGCTTCAGGTAAAGCTGAACCTGTATGTCCTCCAGGAGTTATAGCATCCATGTGTTGAGCATAAACAGGAATATCCACAGATTCAATAATTGGATATAAATCAACTGCTTGTGGAGCAATTGCCATATTTATACCTGTTTCATCACTTGCTTCTTGAACATACTGTGATAATTTTACTGCATTTTTACCTGTTGATTCTGTATATGTTTTATAATTAAGTATTATTATTGGTGTCTTATTCTTACTCATAAAAATTACCTACTAAAATAGATTTCTTATAAAAAAAAATCTAGTCATCTAATAATATTTATTATTCTAATTATTATTATAGATAGTTAAGAATCATTATAAATTCATAATATGAAAATAAATACAACACATTAATATAAATTAAATTTTTTAAGACACAAAAAACATAAGATTATATTAATGATAATTTCACAAACAAAACAAAAAGATTTAGAAAAGAAAGGATATAGATTTGCAGGAAAAAATATTCATGCTGCAAATAAGATATGTCACTGGACAAGAAAAAGTATAGTTGATGAAGGAACATGTTATAAAGAACAATTCTATGGTATAAAAAGTCATAGATGTCTTCAAATGTCTCCAGCAATTGCATACTGCCAACATAAATGTTTATTCTGTTGGAGAGATACAGATATTACAAAAACATCATGGGATAGTGATGACTATGATGATCCAAAAACAATAATTGAAGACTGTATTGAAAACCAGAAGAAATTACTATGTGGATTTTTTGGAAATGAAAATGCCAATCCAGAAAAATTAGAAGAATGTGTAAAACCAAATAATGCTGCATTAAGTCTTGCAGGTGAACCATTACTTTATCCTGAAATTAATCAATTAATAGAAGAATTCCATAAACAGAATTTTACAACATTCCTTGTAAGTAATGGTGAAAATCCAGATAAAATAGAAGCTCTTGGAAAACATGAACCAACACAACTATATATTTCATTAGATGCACCAAATAAGGAGATATATAAAAAGGTATGTAAACCACAAGTATCTAATGGATGGGAAAAATTACAAGAAAGTCTTGAACTTCTCTCAACAATTGATACAAGAAAAGTTCTTAGAATAACATCAGTAAAAGATTTGAATATGATACATACAGAGGAATATGCAAAGATTATTGAAAAGGCAGATGTTGATTACGTTGAAATAAAAGCATATATGTTTGTAGGTGATTCAAGAAATAGACTTCAATGGGAAAATATGCCAAAAACTGTGGATATTCAGGAATTTGCACAATCCATCGCCGAAAAAACAAGTATGAATATTATTGATGAAGTTGAAAAAAGTAGAGTACTTCTACTTGGTGAGAAAAAACCAGGAAAGTATAATAACTAAAAAATAAATTATTATACTAAAGAGGTGAATAAAATATGTGGGGAAAAATCATAGGAATTATACTCATTATTTTTATAATAGGTGGTTTTGTTGTACCAGTAGGTCCAATAGGACAAACTGCAGATTCATCTATTGCTGTAACATATGGAGAAACAACCTATGCTAACCAAGATTATAAAGATATAGTAAATCAATACTTCAAAGATAATGGATATAATAACTTAGATAATGCAAATAAAACTATAATAACTGCAAATGATGTAAATGCAATATCACAAGATATAAGTCATAAAACATACAATTCAAATCAAATACTTTCATCAGCTCTAGTTGATTTAAACTCAAATAACGATATAAAAGTAGATGTGGATAAATCTAAAATTACAACAGTAACAGAAAGTATGTATAAAACTGCATTAAATTCATCTGGTATTACAAAAGGACATGTTATTGTAACTTCTCCAACAACTGCAACTGGAGAATCAGCACTTGCAGGAATTCTTAAATCATATGAAGTTGCAACAGGAAAAGAAATACCAAATGATGTGAAAGAAGCAGCAAATAATGAAATATACACACAAAGTGAAGTAGTAAATAATACAAATATAAGTGCAGATGATGTGGCAAATGTTGTATCACAAGCAAAAGAGGAAGCAGCAAAACAAAATACCACAGACACACAGACCATTATAAACATTGTAAATAACATTGCAAGTAACAACAATATAAATATAACAAGTACAGATGCAAGTAATCTAGCAGATAGTATATCACAAAGTCAGTCAGTACAAGATAAGGCAAATCAATATCAAAATCAAGTAACTGATTATGTAAATTCTGAAGGAGCACAAACATTATTTAGCCAAATATGGAACATGATCCAATCTATGTTAAATGGAAATACTGGAAGTACAACAAATACTTCCAATTAATACTTTTTTTTATTATCTATTCACATAAAACAATTCCATTTAGAACAAGAATTTAATTATTAAAATAATAGTTTTTATATAACTATCAAAAAATATTCAAGACTACTTCTATTAAATAAACCCACCTTTTTTATACCAACAAATAATTAAGTATGTAATAGGTGTATTAACTATGATAATCTATTTTTCAGCAACAGGAAACTCTCAATATGTCTCTAAAAAAATAGCAAAAGAAATAAATGAAAAAACATATTCAATAATAGAAAATAAAAATACACGAAAATACCATATACATATAGAAAAAGATGAAACCCTAGGTGTTGTTATTCCAACATACTTCTGGGGACTACCAACAATTGTAGAGGAATATCTCTCTAAACTAACTATTACATCAGAAAATAAAAATCCATACATCTACATAATAACAACATATGGTACAACCCCTGGATACTCTGCAGGATATGTCAAAGAACACCTAAATATATGTGGATATAAAGTAAATCTACAGGCAAGTATTAAAATGGTAGATACATGGACTGTTATGTTTGATTTAACTGGTAAAGAAAAAATAAAACAACAAACAATAGAATCAGACAAAGAAATAGATACAATCATAACACGAATTAAAAATAGAAATCAGGGAAAATATGTTGCAAGAAAAATACCTAAATTCATATCTAACATGGCACAACTATGGTATGATAGAAGTAGAAAAACAAAAAATTTACACATAACAAAAACATGCACTGGATGTAAAAAATGTATAAATAACTGTCCAATAAATGCCATAACACTAGTTAATAACAAACCCTCTTGGCAAAAAGAATACTGTGTAATGTGTCTTAGATGTCTACATATATGTCCAACATTTTCAATACAATACAACAATAAGACACAAAAACATGGACAATATATAAATCCATACATTAAAAAATTAGATTAAAAAAAAGTTTTAGTGAATAAACTCTATTCACCATGTAACTTTGCAACAGCAATTTGAGCTGCTCTCTCCATTGATGTTTCAAATGGAATATTATGTTCTGTTAATATTTTTTGACCTTCTTCTTCATTAGTTCCAGTTAATCTAATTACAACAGGTATGTCAGATTCATGTTCTTTAGTTACATTAACAACAGCATTTGCAACATCATCAGCACGAGTTATTCCACCTAAAACATTTAGGAAAATAACTTTAACTTTTGGATTTTTAAGTACTAATCTTAAAGCTCTTGTAATAACTTCTTCTGATGCTCCTCCACCAACATCAAGAAATGTTGCTGGTTTTTCACCATAATATTGAATTAAATCCATACCAGTTAATGTTAATCCTGCACCATTACCAATTACTGCTATGTTACCATCGAGTTTTATATATGCAAGATCATCTGAGTCATCTTCATGTTCTAAATCAAATTGTTTTAATTTTTTATGTCTAAAGAATGCATCATCATCTATTGCCATTTTTGCATCTGCTGCAATAAATCCATCAGGTGTTTTTATTAATGGATTTATTTCTGCTACTGTTGCATCATAATCATTGAATGCTTGATATAATTTCCATATAAAGTTACCTACAGCAGATACTTCATTTGTATCAACACCCATTTTAAATGCAATGTTACGTGCTTGATATGGCATGAATTCTTCTAATGGTTCAACATATTGTTTTACAATTTTTTCAGGTGATTCCTTTGCTACTTGTTCAATATCCATTCCACCAGCCATACTTGCCATAATTAATGGTTTTTTAGCATCCCTATCAAGAATAATAGACAAGTAGTATTCACTTATTTTATTTTCTACCTTTTCTTCAATGAGAACTTGAGTAACTTTTTCATCTTTAATTGTTTTTGTAAATAATTCTTTAGTTCTTTGTGCTGCTTCTTCTGGAGTATCTGCAAATAGAATTCCACCAGCTTTTCCACGACCACCAGATAGTACTTGTGATTTTACTGCAACAGGTTTACCTATTAATTTTGTTTTTTCTGCTGCTTCTTCTGGTGAGCTTGCCAAATAACTTTCTGGTATCTTAATATTTGATACTCTAAAAATCTTCTTTGCTACGTATTCATGTATATTCATAATTCCACCATTATTCTATCTTAACAGTATTCATTCCTTCTTCAAATGCCTTCATATTCATATCTTCAGTTCCTTTAGGTACACTTGAAAGTATTGCTTGTTTTGCTGCATCCTGACTTATTACTCCAGTTGCTTTAACAAAGGAGCCTAACATCACTATGTTTGCCACAATTTTTCTACCAATTACTTTTTCAGCTGTTCTTGTTGCTTGTGATTTGTATACTTTAAGATTCTTACTTTTAACTATATCATTTATTTCTTCTTCATATACTAAGTCTGGATCAATTATTAGTGTTGCATTTTCTTGTATATCATCAATATATTTTAGTAATGATTCATGAGACATTACAACAAATATTTCAGGACTTTCCACTTTTGGATAATCTATTTCATCATCACTTATTACAACTTCTGTACGGGAAGCTCCTCCCCTTGCTTCTGGACCATAGGATTGTGTTTGTACAGCATATATATGATCAAATAAAGATGCAGCTTTTGCTATTACTATTCCACACATTAATATTCCCTGTCCACCAAAACCTGCTATACGTATTTCTGTCCTCATACTTAATCACTCATATATGCTTTGTTAATATTATCATCAGGATCAATTTCTGAATGTTTTCTAATTACTTCTTCTGAAGAAGTTATAAATTCTTTTCTTGGTTTATTTACATAAACACCTGTAATAATTTTACCTTTTAATTCATCTTCTGTCATATTCCTAGATTGTTCCAGTGTTATTGTATTTTCTTTAAACCAGTGAATCATTTCAACAGGTGTTCTTATTTTGTTTTTTCGTCCATAATATGTTGGACATTGAGATATTACTTCAATAAATGAAAATCCTTTATTTTCTAATCCATCTTTTATGCTTTGAGCCACTTGCATTGGTTGGGCTGTAGTGTACTTTGCAACATATGATGCACCTGCTGCCTTTGCAACTTCTGCTATGTTAAATGGCATGTCAGTAGAACCATATGGTGCTGTTGTTGCAAAACTTCCTTCAGGACTAGTTGGACTTATTTGTCCACCAGTCATTCCATAGATATCATTGTTTATGCATATTACAGTTAAATCTATATTTCTACGTGCTGCATGGATTAAATGATTTCCACCAATAGATGTTGCATCACCATCACCTGTAACTACTACAACATCTCTTTTTGGATTAGCAATTTTTAGTCCTGTTGCAAATGCTATTGCTCTTCCATGAGTTGTATGTAGAGAATCACATTTTACATATCCTGGTATTCTTGATGAACATCCTATACCTGAAACCATATTTAAATCATCAAATGATTTATCTGATAATTCCATTCCTTTAAATATTGTATTTAGTACTATACCATTTCCACAACCAGGACAGAATATATGTGGTAATCTTTCTTCTCGTAAATATTTCATGTATTCATGAGGGTGTTTAGAGTCAGCCATTATTTTATTCCTCCATGATTTTATCTAATATTTCCTTTGGAGTATGTAATGCTCCACCTATTTTAGATAATAATTCAACATTTGCATGTTTTCCAAGTACTCTATCTACTTCAAGATATACTTGTCCTAGATTTAGTTCTGGTACAATTATCCTTTTAGCATTTTGTGTTAATTTAAGTAGTTGTTCTTCTGGAAATGGCCATACTACTCCAAGTTTTATGTATCCTACTTTCAAGTCCCTTTCTCTTGCTTGTTTTACTGCTGTTAGTGCAGATCTTGAAGGTATTCCATAGGATAATACTACTGTATCTGCATCTTCCATGTATTCAGATTCAATTTGTGATATTTCATTTCTATTTTTTAGTATTTTATCACATAATCTTGTTACTAGTTGTGTGTGAACATCAGCATCATCTGTATTTGGATATCCTCTTTCATCATGAGTTAGACCTGTTACATGTATGTTAAATCCTTCACCAAATGAGGGCATTGGTGTTGTTTGTGCAGATTTAACATTGTAGGGTAGGTATGTATCATCTGTTTTTTCTGGCATTGTTCTTGGTATAATTTCAACTTTTTCAGGTACTGTTATTTTTTCCCTCATATGTCCAACAATTTCATCAGCCATTACAAATACTGGGCATCTGTATTTTTCTGCTAAATTAAATGCTTTAACAGTATAATCAAAACATTCTTGTACTGATGATGGTGCTAATGATATTGTTTCATAATCTCCATGGGATCCCCATCTTGTTTGCATCATATCTGCTTGAGCAGATCTTGTAGGTTGACCTGTTGATGGTGAACCTCTTTGCATGTTAATTATTACTATTGGTGTTTCTGTCATTGTAGCATATCCAATATTTTCTTGCATGAGAGATATACCCGGACCACTTGTTGCTGTAACAACTTTTTGTCCCCCCCATGAAGCCCCTATAATTGCACCTATAGCAGATATTTCATCTTCCATTTGAACAAAATGGCCACCTACTGTAGGTAATTTTTTAGACATTATTTCAGCAATTTCTGTGGATGGTGTAATAGGGTAACCTGCAAAAAATCTACATCCTGCAGCTAATGCTCCAAGTGCACAGGCTTCGTTTCCTTGTACAAAATATTCTTTATCTGCCATTTTAATCATCATCCTCTATTGAAATTACTTGATCAGGACACATTAATGCACATAAGTTACATTTTATGCATTTTTCATTGTCTGGAATAGGTATATGTACACCTTTATGATTTAGTGTTTCAGATGGGGTATACACATCCATTGGACAAATGTCAACACAAATATAGCATCCTTTACACAATTCTTCATTTATGTATAACATATTATTACCTTTATATTAATTAAGTGAATTTTGTAACATTTAATAAGACTTAGTAAAAAAAATTAGTAGATTTACTTGTCAATTATGTTTAATTATAAACTTGTAAATGTTAATCATGAAATAGTTATATTTTTCCATGATAGATGAATAAAATTTAGTTATTTTTTTAAACATCGTTTTTATCACATTATATTTATTATTTGTTTATTCTATTATTAATAGTTACAGAAATGTTACATAAATTTAGAGATATATGGAAAATTGTATATTATCTCTAAAGAATTCCCCTACATATTATCATAAGTTATGCTATTTTAATAGACAAAATTAATTATATATTTAGAATTTATATAAAAATTAATAAAATTGTATATATAAATCATTATGAATTTAATAAAATACAAGTTTTCATAAAAAAGAATAATCTTTAGAAAATAATAGAATACTATGAAAATAGCAATCCATTATAATATACAATATATAATGTAAATTCTTTTTACTTTAAAGAAAAAATACCTTCTAAAAACATACTTTTAAAATATAATAGAATATATTGCAAATAGTATGTGATTTTAATAATAAATGAAAATTTAATTTTTTATTTATAATACAGTTTAAATAAATCTTAATATAAAAATCACAACAATATTCATACTTATTTTAGAATATAAATAAGATTTTAAAAAACAGAAATCAACATTTGAAAAACAACATTTTACACATGAAAAATCATAGAAAAACAAAAATCATACATATAAAAACAAATTTTTATTTATATATAAAATATCATACCATAATTTCCACATATTAACAACACTCACCAATTATTAATTAATGTTATTTTTCATAGAAAACTACTAATTTTAATAAACAACTTCTTATAAAAATAAATTATAGAATAGGAAGAAGGATTATGAGTAAACAAACAGTAAGAAAAACAATAAAATTAGATGCTAATCTATGGAGTAGTTTTCAAGAAAAGATAGAACAAGAGTATGGAACTACATATAAACATACATCAGAAGAGATAGAGAATGCTATTGCAAATTACATCAATAAAGATATTCAAGATATTGAAAAAACAAAAACAATTATTCAAAATCTAAAATATGAAAATGAAAGTTTAAAAAGTGAAAATACAAGCCTAACAAAAGAAATTAAAAGTATTACAACAGAACATTTAAAATTAACTAATGAAAATAAAAAACATACATCTACAATAGATACACAAAAAAGTAGTATAGAATTACTTGAAAGTAAGAATTTGAATTTAGAAAATAAAATACAACAACTCGAAATAGAATTAAATCGTGTGAATTCCTTAAATAATGATAATGTTGAAGAAATTAAAATTTTAAAAGAAAATAATAAAGTTTTAGAAGAAAAATATATTGAACAAGTTGAAACAACAAATAAACAAGTGCAAGAGAATACTAAAATTAAAAATAAACGAGAACATGCACAAGAAAGACTAAATAAAACACAAGACGAACTAAATGAAACTCTAAAAAGACTTGAAAAATATAGTTATGCCATAGGTCAAGTTCAACATATGAATATTATTGATAGAATTCTTAACAGACTACCTCAACAAGTAAAGGAATTACAAGCTGCAACTTATGAGAAAAAAGAATAGAAATATCCTATCATTCTTTAATATACATTATAGGATATTCTAATTCTTCATCATAGGATATGCATGTAGAAATAACATCACTTCCCACATTCGTAGTTAATGTTACCTCAAGCATTGAACCCTCAAGAGATGTGTAGTTCATAGATCCACATGCATCTTTAATTAAATTCTTATTTAAAGAAACCTTCACATCTATAATTGCTGGTTGTAATAGTATACTTTCTTCTATAGCTTTTTCCAAACTACTACAGCTTTCAATATTAACTGGTGTTCCAACAAATTGATGATATAATGCACCCATACTAATACCACCCTCAAATATGGCTCTTTCCCTATTGGATAAATTTCTAAAATAATCTTCTTCTTTCATAGACATACCTCATTATATCATATATCATGTTACATTTTTAAATCTACCCATAATGGAGCATTATATGTTGGAATTGTTAAGATAATATTATCCATATTTGATATAACAGCTACTACAGAATCTCTTGGAATTTCAACCATTATAATATATTCAACATCCAAATTTCCAAGATTGGAAGTCCTCTCATAATCAGATAAACGAGTACCATACTCTGTTAATAATAGATTTAATTGAGATTCATCAAGAACTCCAATAGCCTTTGATGATAACACTTCTTCAACCTCAATCACGTTCTTTTGTGATAAATTTCTCATATTAGGATATTCATCAAGTTCCATATTATAATTAATTACTCCAGAATCCTTAGATCTAAGTATTGATACTATTCTTGCCCCTCCAACAAGTTTATTAGTCTTTCTATTAGTAGATATATTATCTGTATTGTTTAGATATTCTTCTGAATCAGTATCTATAATATTATTATATATATCAACAACATCACCCACATTCAATAAACCACTGGCTGCCTGTTTTCTATTTATACTTAATGGAACTATCACAGAGTCAACCTTATGAATAGAAATACCAGTTAATGATTTTTCTGAATTAACATAAGTTGTTGCATTATCTACAGACATTATATTTTTTGTATCATTAATATCCACTTCCACTCTATCATATTTATCTTTAAATTCATTTATTTGAGAATGTAGTTGATTTTTTAGTATAGGATATGCTAATGCTTCAACATCAATAGATTCAACTGCATCTTGCGTAGTTGCCGAATTGATTTGGGCTATTATTGAATGTTTAGCTTGAATATTTTCTGTATTATTTTTAAAAATTGTATTTACTTCATTAATTTTAATAGTCTTTTTTGTGTTTAACTCCTCTATTGAAGGACTAAATACTAGAAAATAATAACATATTGCAAAGATTATTAAAACCACAAAAGAAAGTACAACAATACCTGTTAAAAGTTCTCTATTTTCTTTTTGATAATATTGTCTATGTCTTTTATGAGACAATGTATTGTTGTTTGGCTCTAATGAATCTTTTAAATCATTGAATAAATTTTTAGAATTATATTTTAAGTAATTGATTATTTTTTTCATAACTTATCTTTGTATATATTGAAAAAATAATACTTATAAAAAAAAGAAGTAAAGGATTTATTTATTTTTTATGTAAATCCTTTTTAGATTTAGATGAATTTCTTGTTATAGTACTTATATCATCTATTACATTATTATTTACTTTTAATTTAGATATGGAATAATTATTAGCAGGTATGAAATTGTATATTGTAAGTCCAAATATGTATATCAATACTAATACTAGTAATATGTATGATGGAATTGAATGTAGTGCCTCATTGATATTTGGTATAATACATAATATTGTTAAGATTCCAGTTAATACAATAACCTTCATATCCCTTACTTTTGGATATTCAATACTTGATATCATAAGTAGAGATATTATAATTGTTAGTATAAACATTGATTCAAAACTTATCAATGAAGTAAGTATTAATAATGCAACAATCATTGAAGATGATGGTATTGGTAATCCTATGAATACTTCTGTTGGACTGGTTTGTCCTGCCAGTAGTGTATTATATCTAGTTAATCTTAAAATTCCACATGCAACTAATAAAAATACTGGTATTAATATTAATGAATTATTAGTAAGCATATATATTACTATTGCAGGTGCTACTCCAAAGGATACAATGTCTGCAAGTGAATCTATTGTTTCACCAAAAAGTGCATGCATAGGACCTTCATTAAACTTTCTTGCTAATATCCCATCAACACTATCAAATACAACAGCTAGTAGCAATAGTTGCGCTGAAAGTATTGTATTTCCAGTTAAAACAGCTAATATTGCACCTAGTCCAGATAATGCATTGGCAAGTGATGCTATATCAGCTATTGAAATCATTTTTAATATATTTGTTTCCATCTAAATCATTTCCTTGAAATTTTTTCTATTATTATATATTTATATTTATAAATAAATACATATTTTGATTATTATTTTTTTATAAAAAATAATAATTATTCAAGGAATTTTTTATTATAAATACCTATTTTAACAACATATAATTAAACATTGTTTATTATTTTATTTATATTTATAGAAAAAATAATTCAAAAAAATATTAACTATAAAAATACTTGAAGATACAACATATATATTAATAACATAAAATAAGGATTAAAAATAATATGATACTTGATGATGAAAGTCAAATTTTAGGAATTGATGAAGCAGGAAGAGGTTCAGTAATAGGTCCACTAGTAATAGGTGGAGTACTTATGAAAAAGAAAAAAATACGCTTCCTAAATAGAATTGGTGTAAAGGATTCTAAACAATTAAACATGAAAAAAAGAACAATAATCTCTAGGAAAATAAAGAAAATAGCCCAGTTTAAAACAATAATAATTCCAGCCCATACAATAGATGAAAAAAGAAACAACGACATAAACCTAAATGAGATTGAAACAGAAGGTATGGAAGAAATTATAAAAATAATGAAACCTAATGCATGTTATATTGATTGTATAGATGTACGTGAAAATAGATTTCATGATAAAATACAGAAAATAAATCCAAACATGACTGTTGTAACAGAACATAAAGCTGATGAAACATATAAAATAGTATCAGCAGCATCCATTATTGCAAAGGTTGAAAGAGACAAACAACTAGAAATTATAAGACAAGAATATGGTTCAGTAGGCTCAGGATATCCAAGTGATAAAAATACAATAAACTACCTAAAAACAATAAAAAATAATCAATTTCCTCCAATAATAAGAAAAACATGGAAAACAATAGAAAATATAACAAAATCCACAGAATAATAATACAAGCTAATAATCCCTAAATATCCCATATATTAAATAAAATATGAAATTTATATAATATAAAATTAAGATATATACATTATATATAGAAAAAATTTTTAATCTGAGTACTAAAATAAAAAAATTCCACTTAGGAGTAAAAATAAAATGGATATTATAGGAATACTCACCTCGGGAGTAAATGATATAATAAGTATGTTTCAGAGTGGAGGAATAATCGTATATTTACTTACTGTAATAGGTCTTTATGGATTATTTCTTGCACTTGAGAAAATATGGTATTTACGAAAAGCATCAGAAGTTGACTTATCAGAATTAATGATTGTTGTTAATGAATCCATGGCACATGGTGGTTCACTAGAAGCTTTAAGAGCAATTGGTAACTATAAAACACCATTATCCAGAATAATTTCTGAAGCTCTTAAAATTGGATACAGAAGTAAATCTGAAGTTGAAGATAACATGGAACAGGTTTTTATTGTTGAAATGAGTAAAATGATGAAAGGTCTCTCAACAATACAAACAATTATTGAAATGGCACCACTACTAGGATTAATAGGTACAGTTCTTGGAATGTGGTATACATTCAAAGAATTAGGAGTAAGTAATGATATTACTCTTCTAGCTAATGGTATATACATTGCAATTATAACTACAATATTTGGATTAGCAGTAGCAATTATATTACTACCCTTCTATACATACATAAAAAACAAGATAGAAGTACAGTTAGATAATATTGAAATTGCTAAGAAAATGAGTAACTGGAGACATGCTGAAATGAAAATCTGGATTGAAACAGATAAAGAAGAAGTAATAGAAGCATTACAAGAATCTCCAGGTATTATTAAAGTAAAAGAAATTGATGATGAACAAGCAAATCTAAAAGTAGCTATTAAACCAAATATGCTAGAAAAAGGGATAAAAACAATAATTAGAGAATGTTCTGATACATCCAATAGGATTGTTGAAAGTAAATTAAAACAATAAACAAAAGTTTTATAGAAGGAATATCTAATGGCTATTGACACTAAACAATTTAAAGATAAAATTAAACAACAAAACCCTAACATAAATCTTGTACCATTGTTAGATGTTATATTTACAATAATGATATTTTTACTAGTAGTATTAAGTCAGACACCAACATCAGATCTAACACACTATTCACAAGACCAAATATCAGCAAAGCCAACAAGTTCAACAGGAACCTCCGAATACTATTTACTACCCTTAAATGGATTAAAAAAAGTAACAGTGAATGGAGTAGATTATTCTGATAAAATACGTAATGGTGCTGTGGCAGTACATACAAGAGTTATGGATGAGGGTCAAATAACTATGGATTCATCAACAGGAACCATAACAATAAAATCACCAGAAGATTTAGCATCAATTGCTGTTAAAAGTCCAGCAAGTTCGTAAATAACTAAAAAAAAATACTCAGATAAATATTATTAGAAAAAATAGATAATGAGATGATAAAATGTATCTTGGAAGAATAATATCAATAGGAAGTAGTAAAGATGGTGTTTATGCATCATATAGAGTATCAAGCAGATCATTTCCAAATCGTAAATCTGTAGTAAACAATCAAAAAGTAGCAATCATACCAACTCAAGGATCAGAAGATGATATCTATAAAAATCCATATATAAGCTACAACTGTATTGACATAATAGATGACATATGTGTTGTAACAAATGGATCACACACAGATATTATTGCAGGTAAAATAAGAGAAGGTATGAATATGAAAGATGCTGTGGCTCTATCCCTTCTTACAATGGATTATGAAAAAGATGATTATAACACCCCCCGTATAGGTGGAGCAATAAATACTAAAGGTGAAGGTTACATAGGTATTGTAACACATGAAGGTATTGAAGTTAAAAAAGTAAATCCTGGTGAATCCTTCTATGTATCAACATATGAACATAACACTCCCCGAGAAGTAGACTATACTGCAACAAATGCAAAAGAAGCTACTGAATTCATATTTAATGGTGGAATATTTAGTGAATTTACACACCCTGTAACATCTTGTGCAGCATTTAATAAAGATGAATGGGAAATAGATTTTAAAAATCCATAAATAAACTTAAACCCCAAATTCTTTTCTTTAATTTTTTAAGAACTTAACAGTATTGTTAGTGTTTTTTCAATAAAGATTTCATTGTTACTAAGTACTCTCCACTATATGGAGATATTAATTAGTTTTATCTTTTTTTAAATAATCTTTTTTAAATATTTAATTTAATAAAATGTTTTATTTTTTATTGATTATACTACTATAATAAACTATTACCAGTTATTTGACTTTTAACTATTAAAAACACTGAGTTTATTTTTATTCATAAAATATCTCAAAAGTTAAGTAATAAACTATACTACCAAAAACAACGACATAATAGATTTACTTCAAAAACAACATCAACAAACAATCTAAAACTAAGATACAAAATTATAAGAGCAATACAAAAACTAAAATAAGTGGAAGAATAAGAAGAATCCAAAGAAATGTACTACAAAACCAATCAACAAACGTCTTCAACTATCATCTACATATAATTCACAATTCCATAACTTTCAGATAGTAACTGAATTATTCATAATTATTAAAAAAAATATATTAAAAAGGCAATATAAAGCTTTATTTAAAAAATAAACTCCA